>QMPZ01000039.1 GCA_003648815.1 Candidatus Aerophobota bacterium
TGAGCATACATTATCGTAGTGTGGTCCTTACCCCCGAATTTTTCTCCTATCTCCGGAAAGGAAGCATCTGTCAGTTCCCGGCATAGATACATTGCCACCTGTCTTGGAAGGGCAATCGATTTCACCCTCCTCTTTATCTTAAGGTCAGATTCCTTGATCTTGTAATACTTACTTACCACCTTCTGGATCAGCTCAATTGTGATAGCTTTAGATTCTTCCTTAGGAAGTATGTTTTTCAGAATCTCCATAGCTGATTCCGTATCTATTTTCCTGTTGAGTAAGGAAGAGTAAGCGATTAAACGGGTGAGACATCCTTCTAACTTACGGATATTTGTCTTTATCCTCTCCGCTATAAAAAGAGCTACTTTATCTGGAAGATGAACATTCTCTGCTTCCGCCTTCTTTTTTAAGATAGCAATTCTCGTCTCAAGATCGGGAGGTTGAATGTCAGCTATCAAACCCCATTCAAAACGTGATTGAAGTCTTTTTTCTAAGGTGGGAATTTCTCCTGGGGGTCTGTCGCTGGAAAGAACTATTTGTTTGCGGGCCTCATACAATGAATTGAAGGTGTGAAAAAATTCCTCCTGAGTTCGTTCCTTTCCCGCTAAAAAATGAATGTCGTCGACTAAAAGAACATCTTTGTTTCTGTATTTTTCCCTGAACTCTACTGTCTTATCATCTCTAATGGCGTTTATCAGCTCATTGGTGAACTGTTCTGAGGAAACATAAGCAAAACTTAACTCAGGCTTATTTTTGATGATGTAGTGAGCGATAGCCTGTAGAAGATGAGTTTTCCCTAATCCCACATCACCATAAATAAATAAGGGATTATAAGCATGCGAGGGAGATTGGGCCACTGCCAGCGCAGCTGCGTGGGCTAAGCGATTGCCATTACCCACCACAAAGTTATCAAAATTGTATTTTGGGTTTAACCTTGAGGTGTAATGAATTTTTTGAAGTGGTGCCTTTGGAGCTATATCTGAAGTATCATCCTTTTCTAAGGAGACAAATTCTATCTTCATCTCATGGCCGACAACGGCATTTAATTCCTCTCTTATTAGGGGCAGATATTTTTCCTCTACCCAGCTTTTTAAAAAATCACTGGGAGCCTCTATGGTTAGCTTATCTTGGGTAAGGGAATGAAGAGTGAGAGGCTTAAACCATGTTCCAAAGATCTGTGGTTTAAGTTTTCTTTTAAGTCTTGACAGAAGCTCATTCCAGATATTTTCCCCTTGAATGTCCATCTAAAGCCCTTTTCTAAAAATTTATGCGAAGCACACGCTTGAAGTTAATCACAGAGTTATCCACAGCTGTGGATAACTAAAAAGCGTTGAAAATTGAGGAAAAGACAAGAAAGTCTGCTAATTTTTTCTTCATAAAAGACAAGCCAGATGATGATTTTAAAGGTTCTGCAGAAATTGGTGGAGGAAAATTGTTCAGTTTCATTTTATATCTTATATCGGTACCTGTCAACTACCGAAAATCAATTTTAGCTTTCTTTTTAAATTGACAGAGCTTGAGAATATGCTAAATTTAAACCATGAAAAGGAGGAGGAAGTGGAAAGACTGTGGGCTCCATGGCGAAGTAAATATATTTTATGTGGCAACAAGGAAAAGGAATGTTTTCTCTGTCAGAAGCCCAGAGAAAATAAGGATGAGGAAAACTATATTCTTTTAAGGGGAAAAAGCTGCCTGGTAATGCTCAATGTCTTTCCCTACAATAATGGACATCTTTTAATAGCTCCTTACAGGCATATCGCCTCTGTAGAGGAGTTGAGCGAGGAGGAGAGAATAGAGCTTATGGAGCTTTCCTCCCGGATGGTGGTCTTGCTTAAAAATATCTTGCACCCGCAAGGATTTAATTTAGGAATGAACATAGGAGCTGTAGCAGGAGCAGGGGTAGCAGGTCACTTGCATCTTCACATAGTTCCTCGCTGGAGTGGAGATACCAACTTTATGCCCGTCCTTTCGGACAGCAAGGTGATCTCGGAATCCCTTGATGATACCTACAGAAAATTAAAAAAGGGGTTGGAGGGGATGAGTAAAGATGAAGCTTTCGGAGAAAATAGCTAAGTGGATTAAGGATAAAGTTCAAGAGGCAGGAGCCGAAGGAGTGGTATTCGGGTTAAGTGGTGGCCTTGACTCCTCAGTGGTGGCTTGTCTGGTAAGGAAAGCCCTTGAAGATAAGGCTCTTGGACTTATAATGCCCTGCCATAGCGACCCGACGGATGAGAAATACGCTCTTCTTGTTGCCAAAAGGTTCAGCATAAGGACGAGGCGGGTGGATTTAGGAGCTGTGTATGAGGAATTTTTAAAAGTTCTTCCCCCAGGTAGGAGGGTTTCTTTGGCCAATTTGAAGCCGAGGCTGAGGATGGTAACCCTCTATTACTTTGCCAACGAACTAAATTATCTGGTAGCTGGTACAGGGAACAAGAGCGAGATATCCACAGGTTATTTTACCAAGTACGGAGACGGAGGGGTGGATATCCTTCCTATTGGGGGCCTGCTAAAGACTCAGGTGAGGAAGTTGGCAAAAGAGCTAAGGATTCCTGAGGAAATAATAAGGAGAGCGCCCACCGCTGGTCTGTGGGAAGGGCAGACCGACGAGGATGAGCTGGGCCTAAGTTATGAGGACCTGGATAGGGCGATCCTGGCTATAGAGTCAGGAAGGAGGGGCAATCTGGCACCTGCAATAATGGACAGGGTTGAAGGGTTAATAAAAAGGTCCGCTCATAAGAGGTCACCAATTCCCGTATTCAAGCCGGAAGAGAGGCTCGAAGAGGGTGATAAGATGGTGCGGTAAAAAGAAGCTACCGGAGGCATATAAATTGTCTACTAACTTATATGGGGAGATAATAGCCATTCTGGATTTTGGCTCACAGTATAACCAGTTAATTGCGCGTCGAGTAAGGGAAAACCATGTCTACTGCAGGCTTCTTCCCTTTGACATTTCCCCCTCGAAGCTGCTCAGTTTAAATCCTAAGGGTATTATTCTTTCTGGAGGGCCAGCCAACGTATATGAAAAGAGCGCCCCTTTACCCGATCCTGGGATCTTCGAGTTAGGAATCCCTATATTGGGAATCTGTTATGGTATGCAGGTGATGGGATATCTTTTGGGGGGTGAGGTTACCCCCACCCCGAAAAGGGAGTATGGATCAAGGAAGTTATTTGTGGATAAAGATGAGGACCTGTTTTATGGCTTAGGTTCCCGCCTGACTGTCTGGATGAGCCATGAGGATCAACTATCAAAGCTTCCCCCGGGATTTGAGGTCATCGCTCATACGGAGAGCTGCCCTTTGGCTAGTATAAGGGATAAGAAGAGGAGATTTTATGGAGTTCAGTTTCACCCTGAGGTAGTCCACACTCATAAGGGAAAGCAGATTCTACAAAACTTTCTCTTTAAGATATGCGGTTGTTCAGGAGAGTGGACGATGAGCTCTTTCATCGATTATTCCCTCAGCTGGATAAGAAAGAAAGTGGGTAAGGCAAGGGTGATCTGTGCCTTAAGCGGGGGAGTGGACTCATCGGTCACGGCCACCTTGGTGAGTAAGGCCATCGGTAATAGATTGGAGTGTATATTCGTGGACAACGGTCTTCTCCGTGAGAAGGAGGCAGAAGAGGTTAGAAGAACATTTAGTGATCACCTTCACCTGAACGTACACTACGTCGATGCGGCGGATAGGTTCTTGAGAAGACTGAGAGGGGTAAGTGATCCAGAAAAGAAGAGAAAGATCATCGGAGAAGAATTTATCGAGGTCTTCGAGGAGAAGGCGAGGGAGCTGGGCAAGATAGATTTCCTCGCTCAGGGAACGCTGTATCCGGATGTAATTGAGAGCACTTCCGCAAAAGGGGGACCTTCGTCCACCATTAAGAGCCATCATAATGTGGGGGGTCTACCCAGGAAGATGCATTTTAAGCTCATCGAGCCGTTAAGGGACCTTTTTAAGGATGAGGTAAGGGCTTTAGGAAGACAGCTTGGGCTTCCCGAAAGGATAGTTAACCGACAGCCCTTTCCCGGACCAGGTCTTGCGGTGAGGATTGTAGGGGAGGTCACCAAGGAACGGCTTGACATCCTTCGCCAGGCAGACTTGAGGGTTCAGGAGGAGATGGAAAAATATGAGGGATATCGAGATATCTGGCAGTCGTTCGCTGTGCTGCTTCCAATAAAAAGCGTGGGAGTGATGGGCGATGAGCGGACTTATGAATACACGGTGGCTATTCGAGCAGTTACCAGCTTAGATGGGATGACCGCCGACTGGGCTAAGCTTCCCTATGATCTTTTGGAGAGGATATCCCAGAGGATCATAAATGAGGTGAAAGGAGTAAACAGGGTGGTCTACGACATAAGTTCCAAGCCTCCCAGCACCATCGAGTGGGAATAGAGAAAAAGATTTAGCCGAGTGACTCAGAAGCTATATTTTTTAAATAAGAAGGAGCCAGAGTGTTTGAGGTTAAGATATATGTAAGTCTGAAGAAGGGTGTGGCTGACCCTCAAGGAGCAACCATAAAGGGTGCTCTTGAGGCATTGGGATATGGGGGCATAGAGGATGTTCGGATGGGCAAATATATTCAGATAAAGATAAACAGCTCAAGCAAACAGGATGCAGAGAAAAAGATAAAGGAGATGTGCGAGAAGCTCCTGGTAAATCCAGTCATTGAGCGGTATAGCTATGAAATTTCGCTGCCTGATCGTTCTCCTTGAGAAAAGAGGAATAGGAGGTGAGGATGAGGTTTGGGGTGGTAGTCTTTCCCGGCTCAAACTGTGACTATGACTGCTATTATGTAATCAAACACGTCTTAAAAAGAGAGGTTAATTTTATCTGGCATAAGGAGAGGAAATTAAGCGGCTATGACTGCATTATTCTTCCCGGGGGTTTCTCTTATGGAGATTATCTTCGCACAGGAGCCATTGCCAGGTTTTCCCCGGTGATGAGGGAGGTAGAATCCTATGCTAAGGATGGAGGTCTGGTGATAGGTATATGCAATGGTTTTCAGATTCTCCTTGAGACGGGACTTTTGCCAGGGGCGATGACAAGAAACAAGAACCTCAACTTCATCTGTAAGTTTGTGAACATCTTGGTGGAAAATGAGCGTACCCCTTATACAAATCTTTGCAGAAAGGGGCAGGTTTTAAGAGTCCCTATCGCCCATATTGAGGGAAACTACTATGCCGATGAGAAGACGCTAAAGGATTTGAAGGAGAACGGACAGGTTGTCTTCAGATATTGCGATGAAGAGGGAAAGGTTTCGGAAAGCTCAAATCCCAATGGTTCAAAGGAGGCCATAGCTGGCATCTGCAATAAGGAGGGAAATGTATTGGGGATGATGCCCCATCCGGAAAGAGCATCAGAGGCTATTCTTGGCTCCGAGGATGGAAGGCTTATCTTTGAGTCGATTATAAATACCTTAAAGATGAGGTGAAAGAAATGTCTAAGGGTTTTAAAGGAGAGATTACCCAGATAAGAAAAAGAGATGGCAGAATAGTTGACTTTGATCAAGAGAAGATCACCGAAGCCATCTGGAAGGCTGCCCAGGCCGTGGGAGGAAGAGACAGGAACCTGGCGAAAAGATTATCAAATCAGGTCGTCCAATTGCTCGTTGAACGATTTGCCGGGGAAATTCCGGGGGTAGAGGATATCCAGGATATCGTGGAGAAGGTCTTAATCGAGAATGGGCATGCCCGGACCGCCAAGGCCTACATCCTCTATAGAAAACAGCGCGAGAACTTGAGGAAGATAAAGTCGACCTTCCTCGAAGTGGAAAAGATTGTCAGCGACTATTTAAACCAGATAGACTGGAGGGTCAGGGAAAACAGCAACATAGGCTACTCTATGTCCGGACTTTTGATGCACGTTGCTGGCTCCGTCATTTCCCAGTATACCCTGGATAGGATATATCCCATGGAGGTGGCCGATGCCCACCGCAACGGTGATTTTCACCTTCATGACCTTTACTTCGGCCTGTCGGGTTATTGTGCGGGATGGTCATTAAAGCAGCTTCTTTACGAGGGATTCAATGGTGTTCCAGGAGCAATAGAATCCAATCCTCCTCGCCACTTAGATACCGCCTTGATGCAGATGGTCAATTTCATCGGGACCCTTCAGAACGAGTGGGCCGGTGCCCAGGCATTTAACTCCATAGATACGTATTTAGCTCCCTTTGTGAGAAAGGATAAGCTGACCTACAAGGAAATCAAGCAGGCGATTCAGAAGTTCGTCTTTAACTTAAACACGACCTCTCGTTGGGGAAGCCAGACCCCCTTCACCAACCTTACCTTTGACTGGACGGTTCCTGAGGACGTGAGGGATGAGCCGGTTATCTTAGGAGGAAAACTTTTGGATGAGACCTACAAAGATTATCAAAAGGAGATGGACCTGCTTAACCGGGCCTTCCTCGAGGTCTTGATGGAGGGAGACAGAAACGGAAGGCCTTTTACCTTTCCCATTCCCACCTATAATTTAACCCGGGACTTTGACTGGGAGAGCGAGAACGCCAAGCTCCTCTTTGAGATGACGGCAAAGTATGGGCTGCCCTACTTCAGTAATTTCATCAACAGCGACCTTAATCCCAGCGATGTGAGAAGCATGTGTTGTAGGTTGAGACTTGATTTAAGGCAGCTTAACAGAAACATCACCGGGGGCCTGTTTGGTTCAGGAGATTCCACGGGTTCTGTGGGAGTGGTCACCATCAATATGCCCCGCATAGGGCATCTATCAAAGACAAGGAAGGAGTTCTTCGAAAGGCTGGAGTATCTGATGAACCTGGCCAAGACCTCCCTTGAGATCAAAAGGGAGATAGTGGAAAGAAATATGAGGCAGGGACTTCTTCCTTACACCAGGAGGTATTTGGGCACGCTGAGAAATCACTTTTCCACCATTGGCCCCTTAGGTATGAACGAGGCCTGCCTGAACTTGTTTGGGAAGGGGATTGCCTCTAAGGAGGGAAAGGAATTTGCCATAGAGGTGTTAAAGTTCATGAGGGAAAAGCTTCAGGACTTCCAGGAGGAGACAGGGCACATCTACAATCTGGAAGCTGTCCCGGCAGAGGGCACAAGCTATCGCCTGGCAAGGATAGATAAGAGGAAATATCCGGACATCATAACTGCCGGGGGAAGGGTTCCCTATTATACCAATTCCACTCTTCTTCCCGTCAACGCGACGGATGATGTGTTTGAGGCCTTAGAGCATCAGGAGGACTTACAGGTCCTTTATACCGGTGGAACTGTTTTCCACATATTCTTAGGGGAGAAGATGAGTTCTGGTGAGGCTTGCAAGAGGCTGATCAAAAGGATAGTCTATAACTCAAGGCTACCTTATCTTACCATAACCCCCACCTATTCAATATGTCCTGATCATGGATATCTGGCTGGTGAGCACTCGAAATGTCCTGTATGCGGCAAATCCTGCGACATATATAGCAGAGTGGTGGGATATTTCAGGCCGGTGAGAAACTGGAACGAGGGAAAACAAGAGGAGTTCAGACAGAGGGTGGAATACAAAGTTGAAAGTTAATACGCCATGGAATTTAAAGGCTTTCAGAAGACCTCCTTGATTGAATATCCTGGAAAAATCGTCTCGGTTGCGTTTGTGGGGGGTTGTAATTTCAGATGTCCCTTTTGCCAGAATCCGGAGCTGGTGCTAAGCTTTAAAAATTTGCCTTCAATTGGAGAGGAAAAGATAATAGAGCATCTGATTCAGAAAAGAAAGTGGCTGGATGGTCTGGCCATCACCGGAGGAGAACCTACCCTTTATGGGGACCTTCCGGATTTTATAAAGAGGGTGAGGAAGGAGGGTTTTTTGGTGCAGGTGGAGACAAACGGGACAAATCCAAGGATGATACGGAACTTGATTGAGGAGGATGCGGTAAGTTATATCGCCTTAGATATTAAGGCACCTTTGGTATGGGAAAAGTACAGGAAAGCTGCAGGGATTAAAGAGAGGGACCTTTTTGAAAAGGTTGAGGAGACAGTCCAAATTTTGCTGAGCTCAGACATCGACTATGAGCTGAGGACGACCGTCGTGCCGACTCTGGTGGACGAGGAGGAAATAGGAAAGATCGCCAGGCAAGTCAGGGGGGCAAAAAAATACGTCCTGCAGCAGTTCAGGAATGAAAAGACCCTGGATGAAAGTTATAATCGTTTAGAGCCTTATCCGAAAGAGAAACTGGAGAAAATTAGACAGCGGATAAAGGACTTTTTTCCAGTATGTGAGATAAGGGGAGTTTAAGGGAAAAATGAGGGAGCCCGAGAAGATAACCTTTGAGCTGGTAAGATCTCATGGGCTTACCGAAGAGGAGTACAAGAGGATAAAGGAGATTCTCGGCAGAGAACCAAACTTCACCGAGCTGGGAATTTTCTCCGTTATGTGGAGCGAACACTGCAGTTACAAAAGCTCAAAACCCCTCTTAAGGATATTTCCCACTCAGGGCAAAAATATTCTGGTGGGTGCAGGAGAGGAAAACGCGGGAGCGGTCGATATCGGCGATGGCTTAGCCGTGGTCATGAAGGCCGAGTCCCACAATCATCCCAGTGCAGTGGAGCCCTTTCAGGGGGCGGCTACTGGAGTGGGGGGCATCATCCGGGACATCTTCACCATGGGGGCAAGGCCAATTGCCCTCCTCAACTCCCTTCGTTTTGGTCCCTTAGAGAAGGGCCGCAATCGTTATCTGTTTACCGGAGTGGTCGGAGGGATTGCCTCATACGGCAATTGCGTCGGAATACCTACAGTAGGAGGAGAGGTTTATTTTGACCAGACCTATGAGGGCAATCCCTTAGTCAACGTGATGTGCGTGGGAATAGTGAAAAGGGACCAGATCGTCAGGGCCAGAGCTAAGGGCGTGGGAAATCCTGTATTTTACGTGGGATCAGACACAGGCCGGGATGGTCTGGGAGGGGCAAGTTTTGCCTCCCGAGAGCTTACCGACGAATCGGACAGGGACAGACCAGCCGTGCAAATTGGTGATCCCTTCAAGGAAAAGCTTCTTCTTGAGGCCTGCCTGGAGCTTATCAAGATGGGGATCGTGGTGGCCATGCAGGATATGGGAGCGGCAGGGCTTACCTCCTCTTGTGCTGAAGTTGCTTCTAGGGGAAACTGTGGAGTTGAGATAGACCTTTCCCTCGTTCCCAAAAGGGAGGAGGGTATGATACCCTACGAGATAATGCTCTCAGAATCCCAGGAACGAATGCTTCTCGTCATCAAAAAGGGAAAAGAGAGGGAGGCGGAGCGGATCTTTAAAAAATGGGACCTTCATGGAGTAGCCATTGGAAAGGTCACCGATGATGGATTTTTGAAAGTCTTAAATGACGGAAAGATCGTAGCTCAGATCCCTGCCAAGGCTTTGGCGGAGCAGGCGCCCGTATATCACCGGAAGGAGGAAAAACCTGCCTATTTAGCGAAGGTGGAAAATTTTGACCTTTCTCGCCTTCCTGAGCCGGATGACTACAACGAGGTCTTAAGGAAACTTTTAGACTCTCCAACCATTGCCTCCAAGGAGTGGGTATATCAGCAGTACGATCATATGGTGAGGAGCGACACCGTGGTCCTTCCCGGCTCAGATAGTGCTATCCTGCGGATAAAGGGAACGAGAAAGGCCATCGCTCTTACCTGTGACGGAAACGGTCGCTACTGTTACCTTGACCCTTATGAGGGGGGAAAGATCGCCGTGGCTGAGGCAGCCAGGAACGTGGTCTGCTCAGGAGCAAAACCTTTGGCCATCACTAACTGTCTTAACTTTGGAAATCCCACCAAACCTCAGATCTTTTGGCAGTTCAGAAGGTGCGTCGAGGGAATGGCCTCCTCATGCAGGGCTTTGGATACCCCGGTTACCGGAGGAAACGTCAGCTTTTACAACGAAAATCCCAACGGGGCAATTGACCCCACTCCAGTGGTGGGAATGCTCGGTCTCCTCGAGGACATTGGTCTTCGCCGTACACCTTACTTTAAGAATGAGGGGGATTTGGTCATCCTTTTGGGTGAGTTCGGTCAGGATTTAGGGGGAAGCGAGTACCTTAAGGTCATTCATAACTTAAAGGTAGGAAGACCACCCCGTCTTAATTTAGAAAAAGAAAAAGCGGTGCAGAAAACCTGCCTTGAGGCAATTGAGGAGGGTCTGGTAAACTCTGCTCATGACTGCTCTGAAGGGGGACTGGCCGTTGCCCTGGCTGAGTGCTGCATCTCTAACCCTGAAGAGAGAATTGGTGCATTCATTAACCTTTCACCTTTCATCTCTCACGTCTCACGTGTTACTGTCAGTGCTCTTCTCTTCGGCGAGACTCAATCCCGCATCATCATCTCCTGCCATCCGAAAAATTTTGCCCGCATAAAGGAGATCGCTGGCAAAAACAAATCTTCATTTCTGAAGCTCGGCAAAGTAGGAGGGGACAGCTTGGTCATCTTTGCCAATGGTAAGGAGCTTATAAATATAAAAGTGGATGAGCTAAACAGGATATGGCGAAATAGCCTGCCTCGCCGGCTTTAAGAATACGGAATAAAGATTGCCTTTTCAATTTTATAAAACATCAATTAACTTTCGTGAAAGACTTTCTTCGGAGACAAGTAAAATATGTAAGATTTGTTTAATAAGGGAGAAAAGATGGGTGGAAATTGAGCAAGTATAGCTTGATTTTCTAACAGGGTTTTGGTTTTGAATCACCTCTTAAAGCTCGTATAAATCCTTCTCGCTTAAAAGGCGAATTCCCTCAGAA
>QMPZ01000040.1 GCA_003648815.1 Candidatus Aerophobota bacterium
AGAACATCAGTATACAAGTTTAAACCCTCTTCTGTAGGGCGTTACAGAGATTTTCTTTCCAAAAAACCCAGGTTGCCAATACAAAATTACCCTAAAAATTGCCCTTCACGTGGCAAACATGGGCTAGAATTTGGGCAGTTGGGGTATTTTTTGGTTTAAAAAATTACTCTGTTACGCTACAGATAAGAATTTTGTAAAATTTTAGCCCCAGAGAAAGCAAAGTCTGGATGAAAAAATTATGAGAAAATCGAGGACTTTTTCACCAGTTTTCTATTGCGGGTTTATTTTGGTAAATTCAAATCTTCTTGTAATTCATGGATATTTCCTTTGAGAAAATTCATGACTTCAATCAATTGTTCCTCTGTTCCGGAAACGGTTACTGCTTTATTTTTCTGGTACTTATTAATACAATCTTCAATGCTCTCGCCTGTATTTTTCATCCAATCTCTTAATTGCTTTGAATTTAAATAATCTAAAATAAAATGTAGATACCACACTTTTACATAATCTTTCCCTTTCCTTGAAAGAAAAAGAAGAATTGGCTCTTTTATGAATTTAACTTTCTCCTTATCTCCTCTCCCCAAATCATGAAGGCTTCTTCCTTGGAGACTCACAGCATCCATGATTGAAATATTCCCCCCTCTACTCCTTGGTATTCTTCTTTTTTCAATGTACTCTCTAAAATCTTCTGGCATGTTTACATTATCAATTGCTCTATTAATGTACTCTGATACTTCCTTAGATATTTCCATCCTTTGTGCCCATTTATTATGAATGATCCACCCAGGCACGTTATCGCCTCTTTCTTTTATAATTAATCATTTCAACTGTTACTTTCTAAATCCTGCAAAATCTGTGTTGAATTACTTCTAATCAAATCTTTTACCGCTTCTAACTCTGGACATGTTTTAGTTCTTTCTTCGAGTCTGCTCAGAATTTCCTCAATAGGATAAGCAGCTGCTAATTTTTCTACATAGTCCAAAGCATGATGCAGATACCAAGCCTTAACATACTCACTGCCTTTATGACGCATAAATTTCAACTGAATATACGTAGCAGTTTTATTACTCCTACCTCTACCTGCATCATGCTCTATCCATAGAAGTTTACGAAAAAGATGGGAGTCAGACCGAAGACTTTTGAGATTTGCTTTATAAGGCCAGCTGCTATGTGTCCTTTTATAAAAATCTAACCAATTGTCTCTATCCGCAGCAAAATCTAAGAAACCAGGACATTTCTCGGGAGAATCAATTAGACAGTTAACATAATTTGAAACTTGTATAGATATTCCCAATTTCTCAGCCCATTTGTTATGAATGTTCCATTCAGGCATTATACCTTCTCTCTTTTAATTTTGGGTTTTCCAAGCTATGCGTACTTTATCCCAATTCCTAAATACTTTTTTAAGCATTGGAGTTTTTTCAACCTCTTCTGGTATATAATCAGGCACTCCTCGATATATCCGATTAGTACTTGAGCTTTCAAATGTGTCAGCAAATAAGCTCCAAAACCATGGAGTTTCAGCCTCTAAAGGCAGGCTACAATTGGGGCAATTTAACTCTTTTGGAGTAAAGGTTTTTCGACATTGCTGACATTCCAGTTTTACTCTCTCTTTAGCCTGTCTACTTAAAAATCTATGTTGATTGTCAGGTGTAACTATTTCTGTAATAATTTTAGATGGATTTACCTGAAGTAAGCCTATCCCAAAGGACTTACAGAATTCAATGAGATCATCAGAAAATTTTCCTTCGTGAGCCATTAAATATAAAAATAACCTTTCAGCCCACGTATTAAGCTTTGACATTGCAAACTTATACCAAAAAATCTGCCCGATTCCTTTAATAATGTCATCATTAGGACTTTTGTACTCAATACAATGTAGCTCAATACAAGTATAACCATCACTTTTGTAAAATTTACCTCCGACTATATCAATATGACCAAAGTCCTTGGGTTGAGGAATAGCTCCCACTCCTCTTATTTTAAATTGATTATATGTTTTTTCTTTTATTGGCACTTCATCTTCAACATTTGAACACCCCTTTTCTTTTTCTAAGAAAATTTTTACATTCTGAAAAAGTTCTTGATCCATCTCATCCTCCTTTAGAAGAATGATCGTAGTTTTATATGTTCCCAGTATTCGTTGGCTCATTATAGTTGACCAATTCTGTCCCGGCAATAAAGACAACATATCTTGCGCGGTTTTGAACAAAAAGGATGTGAGACCACGATTCCCGATTAAAAGGACTTTTCTCCACAAGGACACGTACAATTTGTTGTCTTCTCCATAGCTCTAAATGCTCAGGGATGTCAGTTCCGGCTTCAAAATCACTATTTAGAGCGGATTGAAAGGTTCCGGTGGTGTAGTCCCACAGGGGGGATTGAATTTTCGGCGCAGCTGGTCTTCAATGTATAGGCGTTGTTTCTGATTTTGGATATACAGCACCGCATATGCTAACTTTCCATTGATACGATGTTTCTCCCAGCACGACTTACGTGAATGATTCTTCAAACGCCTTTTCAACCCTTGGCTATCTTGCCACATACCCTCACCAGCAGTCCCGATGTCTAACACGATTGGTAAATGAGCTCCCCGAAAAGACATGACCACGTAGACACCAGGCTCATCTCTAATGTTCTCTATATCTGAATATGGGCCATCAAATTCGTATCCAGCCAATTTAATTTTTGTCATCATTTTTTCACTCCCTCTATCATGCCAAACAAAATGTCGTCTAACTTGAGTTATGTAAAATTCAAGTGTCTTTTTCTCACTTCAACCATGTATAACACCAATTCGTCTTGGTTTAACCATTTCAAGTTCTTATTCTCTCCGAAATGTTATATTTCCTATCTTTTGTAACTTATTATCTAGCCATCTATGAATAAATTCCAGTTATCCTGATAACCCAATATGTCTTCTAAACGGATTGCAGTATGCATACTCTTCGGATTCTTGGGCTTTCTTCCTCCATGCTTTGTGAGATATTCATCATAATTGTTAAAAATGATTCCTTGCAGATCTTTTGCTCGAAGAATATAGAATCGGTCTTTGTCCACATCATTATCCTTGAGCTTCACAAAAACATATAGGAGATTCTCACCGAGGTTCTTCATCCCAGTTATTTTTTGAGTCTTTGTCTTTTCATCGTAATTAATATCCAAGAAAAAATCTGCACAAAGCATCCAATCCCCCTTGGCACTTGTCTTCACCTGGACAGGAATACTAACCAAGTTTTTGTTAGTAGCGATAATATCAAAATCCGGGACATTTCCTGTAAAGGTAGTTGCAAGCAATCCTCTACGGCACAACTCAGCGGAGACCAAATATTCACCTACCATTTTTGTAAGCTGCATATCTCTACCTGTGACCACTATATTCCTCCTTGGTGATTTCTAATATTCTAAAAGATTTCCCCTGGGTAAAAAGTATCTCCTCTTTTTGATCTATTTATTGGCCCCATTGCACTGCTTTTGTTTCATAACCAATAGTTACCAAGACTTTCTTTGAATCGAGTCTTATTCTTGCCCCAATCACACTCAACAACGTTGTTAAACTCAAATAGATTAATTAGCATTGCGCTGGTATTTCCATTTTGGGCAGAGTATGACTATTTCACCTCACTAATTATTCTTCCTTTTGGCTGTCGATATACAAGGCCACCCTGTAGGATTCTTTGGAAAAGGCTAATCTATCAAGGGCAAGGATTATAGAGACAACACCAATGAGCGAGAAAATAACTCCTAACGCTCTTGCATAGTCACACAAAAGCCTTAGCTCAAACATCATAAAATTTTTGGGAGGTGTTGCGTAGGTTTTCTGGACAAGAGTGAGCTTACCGACATAAAAGTACACTCCTATTCCAGCTAACGTGAGAATTACTCCTACGGCTATAAGAAGTAGGAGAACAATCCTTTCTGTTTTATACTGTTTAAGGCGTTTTTTGACTATTGCCTCTAAAGACCTTTGGGGCATTGGTACCTCTTTAATTTTTGTTAATTAAGCTTGCCAAGAGATGGATATTCTTGAAAATATGATAGCAAAAATTAGGTATTTGTTAAATTAAGGCATACCAGAAATTGGGACAGTTTTCACGTCATTGCGAGCCTGCGGAGCAGGCGTGGCAATCCCAGGAGATTGCTTCGTCGCTTACGCTTTTCGCAATGCCAGGTGATACGCTTGTTTTACCTTGAAGAAAAAGTGTCCCAACTCCAGAATCAGGGAGGAAATGCAAAGCATTTCCTCCCTAACGCTTATGTTCTTTTTCCTTAATAATAAAAGAATCAATACTTCTTATAAAATCAAGAGAAAAGAGACTATATAAGTTTCCTATTGGTGACTTTTGCAGGTGATAGGAAAGGAGAAGGTCCTGCCATCGGCAAATCCAATTGTAAGTTTATAGGAAGTATTCCCTGCAGCGATGGAACCATTATCCTGAAGATAAAGATCAAAAGTCCTCTTTTCTCCAGGAAGTGTAGCTTCAAAGCTACCGTCAGAGTGGTTAAGAGTTATCCCATCGTAAACCACAACAATTAGCCACATACCATTACTGGGTTTGGTATCCCAGACCGAGAATTGACCATTGGTGTTGCGTATCTCAAGCCATTTTATAGTTTTTTTGGGTGCATTTAATATTAACTGGAAATGAGTATCTGGATGACCATCGCCCCTGAGTTTTTCACTTTTTTGAGCATAATCCAGCTTACTTTGTCTTTCAACCAGCAGTACATTAGCACGAACTACAACAGCAGGTGGATGCACCTTTTTAGGATGTGAAGTTTCAATCTCAAGAAGAGGCCATTTTGTTTTATCTTTGTACTCTCTTGACCAGAAGTTATAGATGGACTCGGAAAGCCCTGCATGGGGAATCTCAACCATTTTAATCATCAATCCGTAGTTTGGTTTGCCAGAAAGCCACATTTTTACAAGAGAGGTTATATCCACAGAAACCCATCTATTAACCTCAGCAGGAGGTTTAAATTTCACTACTGGATGAGAATCAAAAGCAGGCTGATTATTCCAAGTTATCTCACCTTCTTTTGCTGTTTTTTCTATCTTTCCGGGATGATAAGTATCAGTCCCCTCATTCCATGGCTCAAGCACTCTGTAAACCCCAAGGGTTAATGAATTAGAACCGCCAATATTGTAAAGATACAACTTTAGTGTTGCCTTTTTACAGGGAACTTTTGGCAGGTCAAATTTTAAGTACGCTCTTTTTTCTCCACCAGGTACCTGCCATCCAGCACCAATTATTTCCCATTTTCCCCAATTGGCATTGTCCCAGTTACGGTAAGAATAGGCAAAAACATGGGAGTCAGCTGTTGGGTGAAGTTTTATAATATTTAAGGGGGTACCGGATGGAGCAGCGGTGGATGGTTTTTTTTCTGGAGAAGCTCCGGGAGCTTTAAAGACAGAAAGCTTAAAATCTGTAAATCTTGCCTCTAATGAGTTGCCTCCCCAGCTTTTTCCAATAAAACCAATACGGGTAAACTTATCTTTGGTAAGTATCTGACCCAACATTTTCCAGTTTCTTGAATCAGGAGATCTGTAGTAAAAGCTGTAATTATCCCCTTTTCTTTCTATTTTTAAAAATACAGAAGTTTGGTTGTAGGGATCATCAAAGTTTCCCTTATTTCCCTTTATAGCTCTTAAGGTGTCAGGCCAGCCTGTAGAGGTTTTTGAATAAGATCCCTCTACTCTAACCCTTTGAGTGTCATATAATCCAACGTATAAGGCATAAACTGGATTTCTCTCCCTCCCATTCCAGATAACAAGCCCTGTGTGGGTAGCCTGTTTTCTCTCAGTCACCTTTAGCATAACCTCCGCGCTCCAGGTGTCAGTTTGAGGAACATCAGTAGTTAGAAGTCCTGCTCCACCACGATTGCAGTACCATATATCCTGATACGGATTTATCTTCAGATAAAATTCATTTCCCTGGATTGAATAATGATCATTACCCTCAGGGTCACTCCATTTCCAGTTTCTCTTAAAAGATGTAACTCCTCCCTTAGCAGTTTGAGAAACCTCTGTAGACTCTATTATCTTTACACCTGCCGGCAAGGCATTCTGGTAAAATGACTCAACAATCTGGTTTTGATTAACCGCTTGAATGAATTTTATTTTCCCCTCAGTGTCTATTATAGCCTCCTGTCCTTCCAGGAGCTCCTTCTGAGTCGTTGAAGTTTTAATATCCACTTTACCTTTAACGACTTGAATTTTTATCTCTCCATTAGCTTTAGCTTTAACCACACCTGAGGTCCCTTTTGGCTGGATAGTGGCGCTGGCAGTTCGAATAATGATGGGACCATGAAAAGCAACTTCTCCCTGTATAACTTTTATTTCCCTAAAGGATAAAAATTGAAATACCGCTCCTTTTTTAACAAAAAGATAAGTTCTTTCGCCTTTTTGGGGATCATTGATGTAAATAATACTGGCACCTTCCTTAATTTGAACAGTATCCCCTGGTGTTAAACTAACCATCCCACTTACACCTTCTTTAAGCTGATAAGAATTTTGATTAATTTTAATCTTGAGATTACCCTGAGCGTAAGCTGTGATTCCAGCATCATAACTTACAACTCTAAATTTGTGAGCCAAAACATCTAAGTTCCCCTCCTGAATCCCTTTATGTTTTCTTTTCATCTGCACCCATTCTTCAATATTACGGGCTGGTACCCATTTTAATATCCAAGACTCCTGTTTAAAGGAATCCATTATTCTAAGATAATCTCCAAATACTCTGGCAGGAGATATTTTTACAAAATTACCGTAAAGATATCTTAAAAATGTTGTTTGAATACCCTCCACCTTGTATCCACCATAAGCTAAGGCTGCCATAGCCTTTTTGGTAGTATCAAAATCCTCAAGATAACCCGGGTCATAGTAAATAGAATCCTTAAACTCAGGATGGTGTTTATCTAAAAATTTATACATAAGATAGGCAAAAAAATCGGCGGTATTTTCATAAAAAGAGGTGACCCTTTTCCCCTTTTCTGTCTTTGCCTCAGGTGGTCTCCAAGTAGAATGCTCTGCTCCAAGATAAAATTTATCCCATAAACAGGCCTCTATCCATCTATCTACCATCTGTTTATGAACAAAATGCCCTATTTCATGAAATAAAATTGTATAAGGTGGATCTACTCCTTTAAATGCTTTGCTTCCCCAGTACTCTGTATCACTATCAAAAATGTCAATATGACCTACTGACTCAAACCCACCTCTTGCATAATGAGGAACACTTGCCCCGGAGACATTGTATCGTACAGGAAGTTTTTGAAGATTGAAAAGGGTCTTGCTTAGGTGTCCATTATCAAATCCCATAGCCTGTAAAAACTCCTTTACCCATTGTTTAATCCTCTGCTCGTGCTCCTCAGGTGTTAAAATATCTACTTTCCCTTTTCTAACCTCTATTTTTTCTCCTGCTTTTAATGGTTTCTCAAGAAGAAGCTCAAGGGGTAAATGACAGGTATCTGTCCATTTCAGGTAAATCTCCTTTGCCTTACGTTCTGGAGGAGACGGGATTCTTACCAGAATGTAAAACTCTCCTTCGAAGCTTCTCTGGCTTGCAAGATAGTAAGTCTTTGGATAAACCACAGGTGGATCTGGCTCATACCTTGGTTTCATATCAGGTCCTACTGTCCAGCCGTGAAGAAGTGCCATCCCAAGAGGAAAGGTTAGCTTTTTATCTCCTAAAAAATTACCCTCCTCATCCTCTACACTAATCCTGAAAACCAATTTCAAAGGAACATCCTTCAGGAAAACATAATCCCTGTTTTCCTCAGGTTTTCGTGTAAGTATAAAGGTTGAGTACTCTCCTTTTCCGTTTAAAAATCCACTGTCTTTTTCTATAGAAATAAAGGAAAGTTTTTTTGAATTAATTATCTCTAAGGAAACCGATCCTTTTTTCAAAGGTTTTAAGTCCTGATCAACTACCTTTATCTCAATTGGGATTTTTCGTTTTACCCCATCCCTGAAAGGAAAAGAAATAAATTTTTCACCTATACTGGCTTTAATTTCAACGCTGGTAATCTTTTTTTGAAGCACAAAGTTAAATCCACTCAGGCTAAATGGTTTTTTCCCTTTTGTTGGAATTGAGATTTTATATTTTCCATTTTTATCACTCACCGTGCTCACATTTAGCTCCACTATCTTTACAATAGCTCCAGGGATAGGATTTCCATTCTCGTCTTTAACTATTCCTGTTATACTAATGCTTGACGGCATATATGTCTCACTAATAATGTTTTGCCTTGATTTAAACTTAGGATGGGAGCATACCAGAGTTATCTGCCAGTAATTTTCCTTTTTTTGAGGTTTTGCTACATCATTTAGTAATTTTTCCGAATGAGCAGCAAAGTTTTTGACAAATGCTGCTAACATTGACTCTACTGAACTAAGAGAATACTTTACATTCCCTGTGTTTGAATATTCTTTATAGCTTATTTCAATAACAACTCTATCACCATAATTTAAAGCAATATCGCGCTCATCAGAGTATTTAAAAATAACATAGCCATATGCTGATTGGCTAACTGATTCCTGGCCATTACTTTTGGAATACCTTCTGTCAAATTTTAAAAATCCTTTTCCACCTCCAATACTAAGGAATCTTTCCTTATGAGTATGGATATTAATACCCACACTTGTTTTCACTGAGCTTTGCCACGATCTGGGCTTTGGAATATCGCTTAACCCGGGGCCATTATCTACACATAGGTTATAACCAGGTAAATTGATAAAAGTTGGCAAAGAAATAATCAAATCTACTTCAGGATCTGGTGTACGATAGGTAAGCTGACCTATTTTGTCCAATCCCAGGTCACGGGCAGCATAATCTACCAAAGCAGGGTCTGGAAAAAGGAAGATTTCTCCATTATTCTGGGTAATTTTTTTTATAGCTAAAAGAGCTTTGCTGTCTTTATATATAGAAACGAGTTTCTCCCATGACCACTCCTCTGTACTACGGGAGGCAGGGTATTTTGGGGATGATCCAGCACAGCTCTGTTGGACAAATAAAAGTTGAGAGGAAAAAATAACCAACAGAAAAAAAATAAAAGAAAGAAGGGTTAATTTTTTAACCATTGGTTTCCTCCTCCAAAATTATTAAAGAAAACAGAATTTAGCAAAGATCAACTGTTTTACTCAAAAACTCTTTTCTAAACCTATTGCATTTTACCCAATTTCTCCATAAATTGTCAACTAAACTTTGCCCTGAAGTTGGGACACTTTTTAGAAGGTGCTTAAAAAATAACCTCCCTTGGAGTATAATATAGAGTTAGGAATTACAAATACCCCAAGGAAGATTCACAAAATGAACATCCCTTTGTATTATGCAAAATTTTACAAGATATTTCAAGCAGTCTTGCAAATGCAGCTAACAAACAGGCTTTAAAAAGACCTGTTTTTCAACCTTAGGGATAGATGGGGCAAAAAGCTTTATAATCTTAAGAGGTAGCAAGACAGCTTCTATCCTTAAAAAGTTTTTCTGTCTCAAGGAAGATGTTAACAGGATTCTTAGATGTTTTATTTGCCAGCATGCCCTTAGAGGAAAAGCTTGTCCCATTTACTTTGAGATTCTTTTCCTCCGGATAATAGGAAAGGCAAGTAAAAATTTATTTGAAGTTGAGTTTGTTAAAAAGCTAAGAAAAATTCTGCCTCATAAAAAGGGTATAATAATTACCTGGGATAGAGGATTTAGGAACAGGTTATAAAAAGAATAATTAATACCCCTGGAGTATACTTTGTGGGGAGGAGAAGGAAAGATATTTTCCTTCCCCTCTCTTTACGGTTTAAGCTACAAAATTCCCTGTCTTTTAGTAGGCTACCTGCAAAAGAAAATGAAAGAGCCCTGGTGGATTGTAACCAGTTTAAAAGAGAAACCTTTTATTATCCTTAAGGTGTACAGACAAAGATTTTGGATTGAGGAGGGATTTAGGGACCTAAAAAATGAATTTAAGATGAAAAAACTCTTTAGGGAAAAGACAAAGGAGGATAGATTTGAGAAATTTCTAATAGCCTGTGTGATAGACTACTTTTTTATCTATGCTCTGGGGCTAATAAATAAGGATAAGCAAAACTACTTTGTAGAGTCTTCTAAAAAGAAAGAAAAGAAAATCTCATATTTCTTTTTAGGTGTAAAGATTTTAAACTCATACCTTTTTATAAAGAAAGCAGATATTTTAAGGTTAATTAAAGTTTTATCCTTAGCAGAGTTTTAAAACTATCACCAAAAGTTTTGGTTAAATAATAAAAAGGAAAAATAAAAAAAGAAGGTTAATAAAAAGGCAGGAGGGAGGTGCTGAATTTTTTAAAAAATAATCCCAAACGAACCAAAAAGAAAGTCTATAAAAACTCTTTTCCCTTATTTAACTTTAATTTTTCTGTAAATCTTGCTTTGATTCTGGTTTTTTATTCCATTTTAGAAAAAAGTGTTCCAACTTCAGAAGGCATACTGATTAGATGATGATTCAAGAGTGCCTCTTGCTCACTCATCATCCAGATATAAAACAACCGGAATATGATCAGATGCCTCAAGTATATTAGGAAACTCTTCTGGATAGATATGATCTAAGTCAAGAAATTCATTATAAGTACCTTCTGTTAGGAAAAAGTAGTCAAATAGAACAGGTGGGTACTTGCCGCTTTTTTCAGTCCACAACTTTCCATTTATATCTACATC
>QMPZ01000041.1 GCA_003648815.1 Candidatus Aerophobota bacterium
ATACTCATAAGCCTGACCTCTGTATAATTAAAAATGCGGACCCGCCAAAGCCGCGGGTCCGCGTTCCATCTATCTCTCGATCATCCTGCCATTCCCTTTTCGACAAGCGGAGCAATAAAGTCCACATTTGTCTTATCTATCAACCCGACTCCGGTGTCGATATGAAGACCGGCAATTTTGTATTTGACTGTCAGATAGATTTGGAAAATCGGCAAAAATCCTTGCAGGAATGGTTGTTGGCTGTGCACCAGATCCACATAGCCACTACGTATGCCCTCAAGCGTTGGAGGGGCAAGGTCAAAGCCCGCGCCAAATACATCATCTGGCCCCAAACGGGCGGCCCTAAAGTATGCTGGCAGTGTAGCGGTAAGCTGTCCGTGGTCGGTAATGACCAGCTTGCAATCCGGATGCTTTTGAAGATAACCCACTATGATGGGAATGCCAGCAGACGCATCCTTATCCACCTCTGGTGAGATCTCCAGATAGTCGACCGTGAGCCCCGCTTCCTTAAGGGCATCTATAGCTCCTTTAGTTCTCAGGCCACGGGTCGGTTCTCTCAAAAGTCCCCATACTAAGGCCCTATTTCCTTTGCCTAAGCCTGCTCTTTCCACAGCTGCCTTACCTAACATATAGCCAGATCCATATAGGTCCTGGCCAACGTAGCCGAAGCCGTTTACCTTGTACTTCTCTTCGAGCTCAGGAAGGGTCACGTTCTGGCTGGTTACGATAATTCCTACCCTCTCAGCCTCTTCAACAAAAGGTTTGAGCGCTTCTACCCCTGGATGACCCATAATAGCTATTCCATCGGGGTGTACTGCGACGGCTTGTTGAAATTGCGATACCATCTTGTGCGGGTTCCAGTCCGACCATATGTACTTCACATCCACTCTATCTCCCAATATCTCTGCGGCAGTTTTCGCACCATTATAGACCACGGTTGAGAAAGTTCCTCCAGGAGGACCTCCACAGAAGAAATATATCACTATGGGCTCCTCCTTTTCTTGTGATATCGCCGGCCCTGTTAACAGTGCTATTCCCAGACCTACTACTGCCATCAAAGAGCTTAATTTTTTAAACCTCATTTATTTTGCCTCCTTTTTCGCCTTCTCCCCAGGATATGGGTCTGTTATCTTAATCTTTCACCTCCTTCTGGCCCTATTTTTCTTTTCTTGTAAGAAATCTAACTTCATTAGTAATTATTAGTAGATTTTCTTTTTTTGTCAAGAAAGTTACATTAAATTGGATAAAATTGGATAAAAATAGGTTAACTATAAAGATTTGTTTTTTATTATAGGGAAGCAGTGAAACGTTGAGGAAATCGCTCTGAAGAAATGGATGAATTACATTTTCTTCCAGTAGATGATGGCATCCTCGGTGTTGTAGTAATGAGGACGAATAGCTATCTTTTGAAATCCGAGTTTTTCATAAAGTTTCTGGGCGGCTACGTTGGATTGGCGGACCTCCAGAGTAACCATGGTCAGTCCTTGATCTCGGATATGTTCAAGGATGAACCTCATCAGCCTTTCTCCCAGTCCCTTTCTTCTGAAGGAGGGATGTATGGCGAGGTTTACCAGGTGGGCTTCATCACCTATCCTCCAGTAACCAGCATAACCTACCAACCTGTTTTGATATTCCATTACCCAATAATAGGCAAAATCCCTTTTTTCAAGCTCTACAAGAAAGGCATGCACAGGCCAGGGATTGGGAAAGGAAACTCTTTCAATTTCGCTGACCGCTGCTATGTCCTCCTTCCTCATTTGACGGATGTTTATCCTCTCCGAGGTCTTTTTAAAGCTTGGGGATGAGATGTACAGGGGAACAAGATGTGAGGGTAAATCTTTCTTTCCCTCTTTAATTCTTTTTTCTCCTAATTTGAGCAAAGCAGACGCCACAGGCAGGCTCCCCCTGAGGATGAAAAGAGGCTCGCCTGTCTTCTTGAGCTCCTCGGCCTCTTCTTCTTTGAGGACGAACGTTACCTTTTCCGGAGTAAGATTTTCTCTTTCCCGGATGATCTTTTCCAGGGAGAGAAAAAGAGGCTCGCTCAATCTTTTAAAATTTTCCCCTCTTCTTTCATAAAACTGTGCGTAATATTCATCTCCATAAGCTTTAAGAAGAGGACAGACGATTCCCTTCAAGGGAGGGGAAAGGGCCAAAACGTCCAAAGTGGAAATCCCCACTAAGGGTATCTTCATGGCGTAGGTCAAGGATTTGGCCAGGCTCACCCCAATTCTCAAGCCAGTGAAGGAGCCAGGACCTGAGCTTACCACAATTCCCTTTAAGTCCTTAACTTTTGACCCGTTTTTTTTCAGCAAGCTGTCCAGGGCAGGCAGGATATGTTCCGAGGTTAGACGCTCTGAAAGAGGTTCGATGGCTATAACCTTTCCATCCTTTCCCAGACACAGAATTCCTTTTCTCGTCGAGGTATCTATTCCTAAGAGAAACAACCTACGCCTCCCATTATGAGGTTATCTTCTTTATCTTCTCCACTATTTCTTCATAAGGCGTGCCCTGAGGCTGGAAGGTGATCCTTCGCTGGAGGAGATCTATCATTTCTAAGTTCACCTTCAGGTAGGATGCCTTCAGCAGGTCCTTCATCCTGTCTGCCCATTCAATTACTACCACCCCCCTTTTTTGATGGAGGTATTCCTCATATCCTAAGGATATGATCTCCTCCTTGCTTCTTATTCGATAAAGGTCCAGATGATAAAGGGGAATGGGCCCATCGTACTCGTGAATGATGAGATAGGAGGGACTCCTGACTGAGGAGACAGTTCCAAGTCCCTGAGCTATTCCCTGGACAAGGGTAGTTTTTCCGCTACCCAACTCCCCTATCAGAGCCACAATGGATGAGGGAGGCAAGACTTTTCCCAGCATCTTTCCCAACTTGCGGGTCTCCTCAGCATTCCTGGTCACTATGGATAGCATCTTGTTCAATCTTTTTCCTTCTCGCCTCCTGGATTTTCTCGTAAAGCTGACAGGTGGCCGATCCCACATCTTTTTCCTTAAATACAGCGCTTATCACCGCCACCCCATCTGCTCCTGCCCTTATAACCTCTCCTACATTTTCCCTGTTTATGCCTCCTATGGCTACCACAGGGATATTTACTTTTCTTTTAACCTCACTGATTATTTCCACCCCCTTAGGAGGGCCGGAGTTGGGTTTGGTTTGAGTAGAAAATATGGGACCGACCGCGACATAGTCAGCACCTTCCTTCTCTGCTTTTTGAGCCTGCTCGATGGAATGGGTGGAGATGCCGATGATCTTATCCTCTCCCATTATCTTTCTGGCAAATGCTATGGGTAGGTCCTCCTGGCCTAAGTGCACGCCATCCGCTCCAGAGGCTACGGCTATATCCACCCTATCGTTTACGATGAAAAGAGCTCTTTTTCCGATGATCTTTCTCATCTTGATGGCCCTGTTCAGAAAACTGAGGGTGGAGGAGGCCTTTTCTCGAACCTGAATCACCGTAGCTCCGCCCGATATCACCTTCCTTATCTTCTCCTCGAATTCTTTCCCTAACAGGTTGGAGTCAGCTATGACGTATAGGCTAAGATCAGGGATAGTCTTAGCAAAGGCTATCTCCGTCTCTTTTTCTAAAGTGTAAGTTTGAAAGCGAATCTCCTTAAACTTCATCTCTAAGGAGGGAACATCCAATAGTTTGCTGAATTCTTCCAGGCTCCTTTCCGCCTCCTCGACTCTCTTAAAGTTAGCTCTGATCAACTCCCTGACGTTTTTCCTTTTCTCCTCCTTAAAAGAGGCTCCTACGTCTTTTCGAGAGTCACGATATTTCAAGAGTCCTTCGGGTCCAAGCTCGGGGATTTTCTCCCTCATCTTTATAAGAGAGTGGCGCATTTGCCTTGCTCTGTGAGCAAGTTGAGAATCATTTAAGATGAACCTTACTCCATCCTCAATCACCCGCAGCCCTTCGCTAACTCGATCGAGGTTTACATCTATTATTCGATAAATTTGCTCTTGTCTCATAAATAAATCCTTGTTTTACCGATTCATTTTGCTGGTGGCAAAAGGCTTAAATTGAAGCTTGTAAAGGTAGTGATAATATCCCTTTTTTCTCAAAAGCTCCTGATGAGTACCCATCTCTACAATTCTTCCCTTGTGAACTACGAGGATTTTGTCGGCATCCCTCACCGTGGAGAGTCGGTGGGCTATGATAAGGGAGGTTCGTCCAAGCAGGAGTCTCTTCAAGCTTTGCTGGATGAGAAGTTCTGTCTCGGAGTCAATGTTGGCAGTGGCCTCGTCCAGGATGAGAATCTTAGGATCAAAGGCTAAAGCTCTGGTGAAGGCTAAAAGCTGCCTCTGCCCCTGTGAAAACTCCGCTCCTCTTTCTCTCACCTCTGCTTCATATTTTCCAGGAAGTCTTTCGATAAAGATATGAGCATTTGTATGTCTTGCTGCCTCCCACAACTTCTCGTCAGAGATGCTACTATTTCTGAGCCTTATATTGCTTTTAATATCCCCTGAGAAGAGGAAGGTGTCCTGGAGAACCAGGCCAATCTGAGATCTGAGGAAGGAAAGGTCTAAATCCCTTATGTCGACTCCATCCAATAAAATTTTCCCCTTTTGGAACTCATAGAAGCGAAGAAGAAGGCTTATAATTGATGTCTTTCCTCCACCAGTATGACCCACCAAGGCTACCTTTTCTCCCGGCATAACGGTGAAGGAGACGTCTTTTAGCACCCACTCCTCATCTTTATAGGAAAACCATACGTTTTGAAATTCTATCTTTCCCTTCAGGTTGGCGATTTTCTTGCCCTTGCCCCGGTCTTCCCTTTTTTGGTCTAAAAGCTGAAAGATTCTCTCAGAGGAGGCCATAGCTGACTGAAGGATGTTGAACTTTTCCGCAATGTCCCTGATTGGCCTGAAGAACATCTCGGCATAGGAAAGGAATGCCGTCAGACCTCCTAAGGTGAGGGCCTCAGTGATCACCCTGCTTCCTCCCTGCCAGATGATAAGCGCAAGAGCAGATGCACCTATGATTTCTATGAGGGGTCTAAATATGGCGAAGACGAGTAACTGGTGCATGCTGGCCATATACTTTTCGTGATTTATCCTCTTGAAGTTCTCGAGGTTTGTCTTTTCCTGAGTGAACAGCTGAATTATTCTCATTCCGGAGATGCTTTCGGCGGTGAAGGCGTTAAGCTTGGCAAGTTTTCTTCGCACCTCCCGAAAGGCCTTTCTCGCCTTTACACGGAAGACGAAGCTGATGTAAGCCATCAGCGGGCTGAAGAGGAGAAAGAGCAGGGTTAGCTCAGGGTTCATCCTGAACATGACCACCAGGATGCCAGCGAGCAAGAATACGTCCTTAAGGCCGGCGACGAGGACCGTGGTGTACATCTCGTTGACCGCCTCCACGTCGTTGGTAGCCCGGGTGACCAGCCTTCCTATGGGATTTTTGTCAAAGAAGGAGATGGGAAGAAGGAGCAGATGGGAAAAGATCTGAACTCGCATGTCATACATTATCCTCTGACCGCTGTACTGGAGCAGGTAAATCTGGGCGAAGTTGAAGAAGAAGCTTAAGATGAGGATGGAAAAGAAGATAAGGCAGAGAAATTTTAGCCGTGAAAGGTCTTTTTCTCTAAGGAGCCTTAAGTCACTGCTTTCAATTTTCTTTATGTTCTCCGAGGAGATGAAGAAAAGCTGTCCACTTTTTTGAGTAAAGATAGAGGGGTATTTTCTGATTATGGCTAAAACTTTTTCCTTCTTTTCATCGGTTAGCTTCGAAAGGTCTATGCCTAAGAACCTTTCCTTTGAAAGGTAGCCTTTTGCCTCAAGGTCGACCTTATCCTCCTTTCTTACCCGCGATAGATCTATGAAGTAAAAGTCTTCTTTTAGGGGATGAAGGTATTCCTTGTATCTTCTTTTGATGGAGTTCTCAAACAGGGCATTTTTCCCGGAAAATTCTAATTCAGCATAAGAGGGAACTAAACATTGATCGATGGCCATTTTGGTGATGTAGGGAAGAGAGATGTCAAGTATCGCCGTAAAGAGGGTGATTATCGTCGCCAGAAGGAAAAGGAACTTGTAACGCTTAACGTATTTCAGGAGCCTTTTCAATAGCTTGAAGCTGTAAATTGCACCTAACTTTTTTTCCTCTAAATAATCATCTTCCATCATATCTTCAAGTGCTCCTTTTCATACTCCAATAGTTTTTGCTCCTGATAAAAGGTAGCGTATATTCCGTTGAGGTTTAAAAGCTCCTCATGGCTTCCTTGCTCGACTATTCTTCCCTCATCCATTACAATGATGAGGTCGCAGTTTTCAACGGCGACAATTCGATGAGAGATGACTATCGAGGTACGGTTCTTCATAACCTTTCTTAAGTTTTTTAAGATGCGCTCCTCCGTTTGTGCGTCTACTGAGGAGAGAGCATCGTCTAAGATCAGGATTTCAGGATTTCTAATGATTGCCCTGGCTAAGGCTATCCTCTGTTTTTGACCTCCGGAAAGAGAAACTCCCCTCTCGCCCACCAGGGTGTCAAGTCCGGCGGGAAACTCCATAATTTCGGAATAAATCTCGCATATCTTCGCCGCTTCTATGATTTCTTCTTCGGAGACACCGGGATTCCCGAAGGCTATATTTTCCCTGATGGAGGTGGAAAAGAGGAAACTTTCTTGTGGTACCACTCCTATGCTTTTTCTCAGGGTGGAGAGGCGAATTTGTCTTATATCCACGCCGTCGAGGAAAAGAGTTCCTGCAGGTGGATCAAACACTCGACAAAGAAGGTGAATCAGGGTACTCTTTCCTGAGCCAATCCTTCCCACTATTCCCAGCCTCATTCCAGGCTGGATGACGAGATTTATATTTTTCAAGGCAGCATCTCTTTCCCCGGGATAGGTAAAGGAGAGGTTGCGATATTCTATCTTTCCCCGAACTTTTATCTCAAGGGTATCCTTCTCATCCTTTATCTCCGGCTCTGTCAGGAGGATCTTGTTTATCCTCCCCATAGAGGCCGCTCCCCGCTGAAAGAGATTTACCATCCATCCAATGGCCATCATAGGCCAGGTCAACATTCCCAGATACATAGTGAAGGCAACTAAATCTCCAATGCTTACCTCACCTAAGATGGCCTTTCTTCCTCCGAACAAGATAACAAGGGCAGTGGTCAGACCCCCCAAGAGCATAAGAAGGGGGTCAAATATCCCCCAGATTTTTACCAGAGCCATATTTTTTCTGAAAAATCCGTCATTTACTCTTTTGAAGTTATCAATTTCTCCCCTTTCCTGAACAAAGGCCTTGATCTCCCTTATCCCACTCAGGCTTTCCCTTACGCTTTCCGTAAGGTCCGAAAAGGCCGCCTGAACTTTCTCGAATCGCTGATGAATCCTTCGGCCAAAAATTGTCAGGAGCAAGGCAAGGATAGGAAAAGGAACTGCCACATAAAGGGTAAGGCTGGTGCTTATGGAGATCATTGCCCCAAGAGAAAAAATTAAGAGGATAAGGGAATCAACCGAGATAAATACTCCCATAGCAGTTGCCCTTCTTACTGCCTCTATGTCATTGGTAGCTCTGGCCATGAGGTCCCCTGTTCTGATGCGACCGAAGAAGGTTGCCGACAGGGTCTGAACATGGGAGAAGAGCTTGTTGCGAAGATACTCCTCTATCTTTCGGGAAGTTCCTATGATAAAGTAACGCCAGACGAAACGTAAAGCAGCTGCTACTAACGCCAGGGCTACCATATAAAAGGCGTATTTGGCCAAAATCAGGCCGGTAGCCTTTCCCAGAGCGAGAATGTCCACTGCCCTTCTGATTATAAGGGGAAGGATAAGCTGAGTTCCGTCGACCACAAAAATGGCTAAAAGGCCGATTATTAGTCTATGTTTGTATCTCCAGATAAGTGAGAATAAAGCCTTGAATTCTTCCCTCTTTTTATTAGATTTGTTCATTTGCCTTCCCTTGAGTTGAATTCCCTATATTTTAATACATACCCTTTTTTTGTAAAGGGTGAAGAGTAAAGGGTGAAGGGGGAAGAGTGAAGAGTGAAGGGGGAAGAGTAAAGAGTGAAGAGTGAAGAGTGAAGGGGGAAGAGTGAAGTGGGGAGGTTTTATTTGCATTTTCTTCTTTATCTTATATAATTTTTGAAAGCAAGACAATACCGGTAAGAAACTAATAGGGGGTGATAAAAGATGCCTGAACTACCGGAGGTTGAGACCATTAAACGTGACCTGGAAGACAAGGTAAGGGGAAAGAGGGTGAAAAGGGTAATAATAAAGAACGAAAAGTGCATAAAGGAACCTACCTCCAAAGAGTTTATCAGGAAAGTAGAGGGAAAAAGATTCGAGAAAATCCAGCGACGGGGTAAATTTCTGCTCATAGGATTGGATTCCCTGGATACCTTGGTCATTCATCTTAAGTTAACCGGACAGCTAATTTACTCCAAAGAAGGAGAGATGATAGATTATACTCGCCTGATCTTCGTCTTCCATGACAGGAGTCAGCTTAGCTTTGCTGATGTGCGCGGCTTCGGGAGTATCTGGCTCATTCCGGATGAGGATTTTGACAGGATTCCCTCTTTGGGCAGCTTAGGCCTGGAACCTCTGGAAGATGTCTTTAGCTTAGAAAGGTTCAAGGATATCTTAAGAAAGAAAAAAAGGGGAAAGATCAAGCCTCTTTTGATGGATCAGAGCCTCATTGCCGGGGTTGGCAATGTGTATTCTCAAGAGGCACTTTTTTTAGCTGGGATTCATCCGGAAAGAAATCCCTCTAAGTTACTTGACGAGGAGATAAGGAGTTTATATAATAACCTCAGGAAGATCTTGCAAGAGGCCATTAAATATCGGGGCTCATCGGTGGACAATTACGTGGATCTGGAGGGGAAAAAGGGTAGCTACGAGCAGCACCTTAACGTATATGGAAGGGAAGGGCAAAGTTGTCCCAGGTGTGGAGCCAAGATAAGGAGGATAACCTTAGCAGGGCGTGGGACCTATTTTTGTCCAAACTGTCAAAAATAATAGCTTCAGAGGATGCTATGTATCCTCTGAAAAGGGGAGGTTTTGATGAGAAAGAAAGGTTTGGTAAGTTCCCTCAGGCTCAAAAGCCTTTTTCTTTTTGTCGGATTAGCCATCTCGGGGATTTTAATGTTTTCAGGGATAGCTTCTTTAAACTATCCCTCCTTTGCTGAAGTAAGACAGTTAAGCGGCCCTCTATATCAGGAAAACGTAAGATCCCATCCCATTGATCCGGATAGTCTCCAGGGAAAGATCATTAAGGTGGTGGAGAAGGTAAGCCCGGCGGTGGTGAGCATCAGCACGGAAAGAACGGTCAAGGCAAGAAGCTTTGAGTTTCCAGGATGGGATGAGTCTCCTTTTGATGAGTTCTTTAAACATTTTTTCGAGGAATATCCACAGAGGGAATACAAACAGAGGGGACTTGGTTCAGGGATGATCATAAACCGGGATGGTTACATCTTGACTAATGAACACGTGATCCACGGAGCAGACAGGGATAGGATTAAGGTTACTCTTCCCGATGGACGAGCCTTCAAGGCGGAAATTGTGGGAACAGACGAGGAATCAGATATAGCTGTGCTAAAGATTAAGGGAGGCGATCTTCCCGTGGTGACTCTGGGTGATTCAGATAACCTGAGGGTGGGGCAATGGGCTATTGCCATAGGCAATCCCTTTGGCTTTGCCCTTTCTCAGCTGAGCAAAAAATACGAGCCTACGGTGACCGTGGGGGTGATCAGTGCTACGGGGAGGATCATGCAGGCAGGAGCGGAAAGAAGAACGTATACCGATTTAATTCAGACCGATGCTGCCATCAATCCGGGCAACAGTGGGGGACCTTTGGTGAACATCTGGGGAGAGGTTATCGGAATTAACACCGCCATCTTAACCCCCTCGGGAGGTTCCATAGGGATTGGATTTGCTATTCCCATAAATAAGGCAAAGAGAGTGCTCGAAAGCCTAATAAGGTATGGAGAGGTGAGGTGGCCCTGGGTGGGAATTGTTATGCAAGAGCTTACTCCAGAGCTTTCCGAAAAGTTAGGAATAGAAGGAGGGGTACAGATAGTAGGGGTGGAAGAGGGAGGTCCAGCTGATAGGGCAGGGGTTCAACCCGGAGACATTTTGGTGAAGGTAAATGGCAAGAGGGTAACGTCTATGTTTGAGGCAAGAGAGGAAATTCTTAAGGCGAAGGTCGGTGAAACAGTGACCTTGACCGTGATGAGAAATGGGAAGGAGTTAGACATACCTGTGACTACGGTTGAAAGGAAGAAGGAAAGAGAGACAATGCGTCTTATGGAGCAAAATTATGCCAGGAGCGAGCTTTTAGGAATAGAGGTGCACAACATCACCTCAGATTTGAGGAAAAAGTACAGACTTCTGGAAGGAGAGGAAGGGGTGGTGATCACCGATATAGAGGAAGGAAGTCCTATCTCTATGGTTGGACTCGAGGAGGGTGATGTGATAAAGGAGATAAACGGAAGGCAAATTAAAAATGTGGATGATTTCAGGAAAGCTATGAGTAAGGTAAGTCCTGGAGATATGGTCTATATAGGAG
>QMPZ01000042.1 GCA_003648815.1 Candidatus Aerophobota bacterium
AAACTTCAAGAATTCAGATGGAGCTACTTTCCCCTGAGCGACTTAGGGAAATGACTTTTTTGCGAAGCAAAAAAGGAGGGCTCCCAGGAAGCGAAGGGGAAAGTAGCTCCATCTATAGACATCGAGAAAACCTCCAGAGTTATCGTCCCATCGTAATATCTTTTCAGAACTTTCAATACCTTTTCCCAATTTATGTTTCCTGCACCTATCGGCAGGTGCAAATCCCTTTTTCCATCGTTGTCAGCAGGACTTAGCACCAAGCCCCTTAACTTGAGATATTCCCTTTACTTCTTTATTCCCCTCAAAGCTCCTATGAAGCCTACCAGAACCATAGCTATGATTAAGATGCCTCCGGCCATGATCAAGGGAACCAGTTTGAACCAATCAGAAATGCCAAATAGAGCTACCCCTATAATTAAAAGTAGACCAGTAATCCACTTTACCCTATCGGAATACTCTATATAAGGAAATGCCAAAGCCATGAGGATAAGTATAAACGAAGTGCCCAGGGCATGTGAATGAGGAACAGTGTGCCCCTTCCAGCTACTGAAAGTCTTCCAGAAATCCGTCAAATTTCCTTGCTCGGCCAACTCCGCCATCTTGACATTATATGCTTGGTGTCCCATGCCAAGATAAACCCCCATTATACACCAGGCAAAAATCCAGATCAGACCAAAAGCAATCATCACCTTCCCCATCTTGGTCATCTATTATCACCTCCTTTCTCACTCCTGGAGACTTCTTCCTCATCAAAGAGAAAGCTCTCCAAGACAGGAATTAAAAAGTATCTAAGTAGGATGTCCTCATGGCAGAATCCATTCTTACAGAAGTCTCTAAACTTTGAAAGGAAACTCATACCCTTTCAACCCAAGTTCATCCCTCATCTCAATTATCTCCCTCTGAAGTTGCCTGTTCAAAGGTACTCCCTTGTCCTTCCTCTCCAGCCAGGCAAGGTACTCCTTTTCCCCCGCCGTGTAAATTCTGTCATGCCCCGGCATTTTTCTGGACGCCCTTAAAGCCCGCAGGATATTCCCCGTGGTCCGCTTGAAGGCCTCAAGCTCTATGAACGAGGAGACGTTAATGGCAATGAAGAAGTGGCCGAGATGATAAGGAACTCTTCTTCCCTTTTCATCATAACCGGAGAGCATCTTAAGATAATTTCCATTCTGGAGCGCAGCCGACAGAATCTCCACCACCGTGGCATAGCCATAACCTTTGTAGCCTGCTCCCTCCTCCCCTATGCCGCCAAGGGGAACAAGGGCAGCTTTTCCTGTGAGCAGGTCTTTGAGAATCTGTTGACTGTCCGTTCGTGTCCTCCCGTCTTCGCCGATTACCCATCCAGGAGGAATTTCCTTGTTCATCCTCGCATAAAGTTCTATTTTTCCCCTCTGAGAGACAGAGGTTGCACAGTCAAGGACAAAGGGAAAATCCTCATCAGTGGGTATGCCAAACGAGAGTGGGTTTGTTCCCAGCATGTTTTCCACTCCAAAAGTTGGAGCTACAGAGGGACGGGCATTTGTACCAGTAATACCTATCATCCCTTCCTCGACGGCCATCAGGCAGTAATATCCGGCAATGCCGTAATGGGTTGAGTTCTTCGCCGCCACCATTCCCAGACCGTATTTTTTAGCCTTTTCAATGGCCAGTTCCATAGATCTTTTGGCAATGACCATGCCCATGCCATCATGTCCATCAACCAACGCAGTAGCCGGTGCCTCCTTGACGACCTCGAATTTGGTGACAGGATGCTGAATGCCCATCTTTATCCTGTCGTAGTAAATCGGTTTTAAGCGATTGATACCATGAGAGTCGATACCCCTTTTGTTCGCGGTTATTAGGACATCGGCACAAATTTTAGCATCCTCTTCAGGAACTCCTAAGCCTTTAAACACATCAACTATAAAATTTTCCATAACCTCGAACTTGACCCAGACCACATCTTCTCCCATATCATCCCCTTGTTTATTCATCCCACAAAACCTTTCCCTTCCTGACGAACTTAGCAATCGGCGAATCTTTCTCGTTCCACTCCTGTGGACTTACGCCAATTAACTCAAAGGGAGTTAAAAGTCTTTCGGCAACTTCTTTATTTACCCTTCCGACAATCGCCGCCCTTTGAAATCTATCCTTTTCTCCAAAGTCCTTTGAGATAACGACGACGCCGATCTTCTCCCTATCCTCGTACCTGTAGGGTCTGTCCGCAACTTGTGGGCTAAACACTATAATTCTTTCTCCACGGATAGCCCTCTGGCTGAAGGACTCCTTCAACAGATGAGCTACCTCTCTGGCCTCTTTCTCGGTCATTTTAGGATCTCCTATTTTGTTAGTTTTAACTCTAAGCAAAGCAAACTTTGCCACCACTCTCCTTATTTCTCTTCGCTCATTGCCTGTCAAAGCAATCGATCACCGTCTTCAGGTATAACATCATCATTCCCTTGTTTTCATCTCTTATCAGGCAGCCTTCTTCATGTTCCTCGACTAATGCCTCCACAACATATTTTAAGACCTCTGGCTGAGGATAGCTGCCCAACATCTCCTTCATAGCATCCGTAAAGCCAGCCTCTGACTTACTTTCAAGAGACTCAATCATCTCTAAATTTGTTCTCACCACCTCATTTAAGACATCCTCTGTAACCTTAGCCAGTGGCCTGCTTCCCTGGGACATTATTTGCCAGACTACCACTCCTAAATAGAGCAGCAGTTCCCGCTCATCCTGATTTAAGATATCATGACCTGCAACCAGAAGATAAGCAAGGATAATTGGCTGCTCCTCTCTCATACGATAAGCCATTTTAGGAATTTCCAGAGGAGACATTTTCCCTATTTTCTTCCACGTTCTCTCCACGATCTTCGAAGATATTGGCTCCATTAAAATCTCCTTTTAGTTTTATTGCCAAAAACGATCTCATGAGGAGAAGTCCTTCCTCCTCAACGCTTCGCTGCTCTCCCCCTAAGGTAAAATAATTTCCTATATTAATCAAGAAAACAACATTTAAGTTAGAACAACTGAATTTGATCCCCCTTGCCTTTTTTTGCTTTATTATCTTGGTCATTATTCTTTACCCTTTGTATCGAAGCTTCTGTTATCCATCTATCGATGAGGTCTTTCTTAAACCTCCATTGACCGGAAATCTTAATAGAAGGAATCTCGCCTGCACGGGCAAGACGATAGATTGTATGTTCATTCATCTGAAGATAACGGGCAACTTGCTTGACAGTCATTATCTCCTTCATTTTTTCCCCCTCTGATCTGTGTTTTCTTTTTCAAATTTGCCAAAATTATACAAAGAAAACCAGATAAAGTCAAGAAGATCCGCCAAATTGGCCTGGACATTGCTGCCGGAGGAGCCCTTTAGGAAATGAATAACTTGAGTAAAACCTTTGGGAGAGTCTTCTCCAAATCAGGAGAAAATTAGAGATAAAGTAAGCGAAATTATCCTTCTGCAAGCACAACTTCAAAAAGAGACTCAAATTGTTGACTTATCAATCCCTTTAAGTATAATTCATTTGAAAACCCTATTAAGGAGGGAGCGATGATAAATGCTTTTAGAAAGATACTGGTCATCGCCATAGCTTTAGGGCTTATGATGGTCGGCAGCGCTTATGGAGCGGATGAGGAAAGGCTCTCTTCTGTAACTCCTGATAACCCGCTTTATGTGGATAAGGTAATCAGCGAAGCAATTGATGCGGCCTTAGCTACCGATCCAGAGGAGAAGGCTTTTATCTTCTTGAAGATGGCAGATGAGAGGATAAATGAGCTTGAGACGATGGTGGCTCTTGGCAAGACAAAGTACGTGGAGGGACTTATAAGAAGCTATATAAGGATTAGAGAAAGAGCAATGGAGGCAATTCTTAAGCGGATTCGTGAGATGGGAGGAGATGAGAGCAAGATTCTGGAGAGGTTAAGAAAAGCCATAGAAAAACATATAAGGGTCTTAAAAAGGGTGTTGAGTCGTGTGCCTGAGCCAGCGAAGTCGACCATTCGCCGCGTTATAAGGGAATGTACAGAACAGCGAAGGCGGATTATGTCACGGCTGGAGAAACTTAAAGGCACAGTTAAGGAGAAAGATTCTCAAAGAGGTAAAAGAGGTGGCGATGGAAAAGGGAAGATTGAGGGTCTAATCCGAAAGGAGAGGCAAAGAACATGAACGATGAGCCTCTTTCCGCGGGAAAACTTGATCCTCTGTTCTTGGAGGAACTCATCGGTTCCCTTCGTCAAGATGAGAGGGTCATTGTAGGCCCTAAAATAGGAGAGGATGCAGCAGTTGTCGACTTTGGAAAAACATGCCTGGTGATAAAGACCGATCCTATAACTTTCACCTCAGAAAACATCGGCTGGTATGTGGTGAACATCAACGCAAATGACGTAGCCTGTATGGGAGCTACTCCTCGTTGGCTCCTTCTTACCACCCTTCTCCCCGAGAGAAAAACCTCCAAAAAGCTGGTAAAAGATATCTTTAGGCAGCTTATCTGTGCCTGTGAGGAGCTGGGTATATCTTTGATTGGTGGACATACCGAGATCACCCCAAAGGTAAGCTGCCCCATCCTGATTGGTCAGATGATAGGGGAAGTAACTAAGGAAAGACTGATAAAAGGTTCAGGAGCAAGGGTAGGGGATGTAGTCTTGCTCACCAAGGGAATTGCCATAGAAGGAACAAGCGTAATTTATCAGGAAAAGAAAGAAGAACTAAAAGAAAAACTTCCCGATAGGATTGTTGGCAGGATAAAAAATTTTCTCCATAATCCGGGGATAAGCGTGGTAAAAGATGCTCTTCTGGCGAGTAGAAGCGTTCGGGTTCATTCTATGCACGATCCCACGGAAGGAGGACTGAGGACAGGCTTATGGGAGCTTGCTCATGCCTCAAAAGTGGGGCTGAGAATAGATAAGCACAAAATACCCATACTAAAAGAGACAGAGATGCTCTGCAAGCTGTACGGATTGGACCCGCTAAGGCTCCTTGCCTCAGGAGCCTTAATTTTAACTCTTCCTCCTGAGGAAGCTGAAAGATTACGCCAGATTTACGAGCAAAATGACATAAGTTGCAGTATAATTGGAGAAGTAGTGCCCCGGAAGGAGGGGATAAAGCTAATGGAGGAGGGAAAGGAGTATAACTTGCTATTCGAATACAAGGACGAGATAAGCAAAATTTTATAAGGAGAAGGAGATGGCCACGGTAGGAATAATTTACTATTCCCGGACGGGAAACACTCAAAAGATGGCTGAATTTGTGGCTCAGGGAGTAAAGGAGGAAGGAATTGACGTAGTGATTAAAAAGGTGGAAGAGACCTCCCCGGAAGAGCTCCTCAAATGGGAGGGAATAATCGTAGGTTCACCTACCTATTATGGATTGGTCGCATCCCCCATCAAGAACCTCTTTGATGAGTCAGTAAAATATCACGGAAAACTGGAAGGTAAAGTTGGGGGAGCTTTTTCCTCCTCGGCTAACATTGGAGGAGGTAATGAGACTACCCTGCTTTCCATCCTGGAGATGATGCTCATTCATGGGATGATCGTTCAGGGAACCTCTCGAGGGGACCATTACGGGCCGGTGAGCATCGGAGCTCCGGATAAAAGAGTAAAATCTCAGTGTATTGCCCTGGGAAGAAGGGTAGCCAGATTAATAAAAAGGTTGAAGGTGTAGCAGAGTACATCAAAAGGAAGAAAATGCTAATCATCCCAGCGATAGATTTGAGAGGGGGAAAGTGTGTGAGGCTATGGCAGGGCAGAAAGGATAGGCAAAGCATTTACTCACATGACCCCTTGTCCGTAGCAAAGGTCTGGAAAGAAAAGGGAGCCAGGCGCCTTCACATAGTGGACCTTGATGGGGCATTTGAGGGAAGGCCTGTAAACTTGAAGCTGGTAGAGAGGATATCTAAGGAGCTAAACATACCGGTGGAGCTTGGAGGGGGGATAAGGGACCTTCCCACCCTTAAAGAGATCTTTGAGAGAGGAATAGATTATGCCATCCTGGGAAGCAAGGCCCTTTCCCTAAAGTTTATGGAAAAGGCCTGTCAGAAGTTCGGAGATAAGATCATCGTCTCCATCGATGTCAGAGATGGAAAGGTGGCCATAGAAGGATGGGAAAAGCAGACAGACATTCAAGCTAAGGACCTGGCCAAGGATTTGACAGAGGTTGGGGTAAGGACGATGATTTTTACCGACATCACCAGAGACGGAACAATGCGGGGGGTAAATATCAAGGCAGTGCGAGATTTTGTCGAGTCAGTTGATGTGGACGTAATTGTCTCTGGAGGTATCTCCTCTCTGGAGGACGTAAAGAAGGTCTTTAAGCTAAACAACCCAAGGATAAAGGGAACAGTCATCGGAAAGGCTTTATATACAGGGATGATTAGGTTGGAAGACGCAATGAAGGTAGTAAAAAGTGAAGGGTGAAGGGTGAAGAGTAAAGAGTGAAGGGTGAAGGGTTAAAACCACCCATTTTAATGGATGGTTGCTTATGTCTTTTAGCGAGGTGGTGTCATTCCGTTCACTTTATAAGGGGGAGCAGCGAAGTGTTGAGGGGGTCATTCCGAAGGAATGGTCGAAGACATTTTAACCACCGTAAAGTGAAGAGTGAGGAGAAAAAAATGGAGTTCGTAGAAGAGCTTATATTTAACCATCAGGGATTGATCCCGGTAATAATCCAGGACATAGATACAAATGAAGTTTTGATGATGGCCTGGATGAACGAGGAAGCTTTAAAGAAAACTCTCGAGACAGGTAAAACTCATTTCTGGAGCAGGTCCCGCAGGAGGCTCTGGCTCAAGGGGGAAACTTCCGGACATCACCAGCTGGTAAGGGAGGTATATGTGGATTGCGACGGAGATGTCCTTTTGATAAAGGTCGAACAGATAAAGGCTGCCTGCCATACAGGCTATAAATCATGTTTTTTTAGAAAAGTGGACAAGAACGGCAGGCTGCGCACAGTAGGAAAGAAAATTTTTGAGCCAAGAGAAGTCTATAAATGAAAAGTCCTGCCTTTTTATTAATCATCATCTACTTTATTTTCTCATTCGTTTCTGAAGGATATACCCACTCCTCTCCCCTTATTCGGGTAAAGATCATAGAGGGAGAAGAAAGCATAGAGGTAGATGCTAACGGTCCTTACGAGCTGAGATGGGGAGAAAGGAGCAGTTCTCATAAGACCTTTATCTTCTCGCAAAGGATAAAAGCAACTGAGAAAGGAATAGCAGTCGACCATCAAATCCTTAAAGATAAGATCTACATAAAACCCAAAAATGAGAATTCCTTAATTGAGGTCAATAAAAGAAGATATCGGGGAAAGATCATCGTCATAAAAAAGGGGCTCTCCTTAGAAGTAATCAATGAACTTCCCTTAGAGGAATATCTTTATGGGGTGATCAACTGGGAAATTTCCACCTCCTGGCCCTTGGCCAGTGTAGAAGCTCAGGTCATTGTAGCCAGAACTTATGCCCTGAAAAAACTCAAAAGTCCTTTATCAGAAGACCAGGAATATCACATTTCCAATACAGCAAAGGATCAGATATATGAAGGAGTAGAGGCAGAAACCCCTGAAGGGATCAAGGCAGTAAATTTAACCTGGGGAAAAATCCTCACCTATAAAGGGAAACTGGCCAATGTCTATTATCATGCCTGCTGTGGAGGCTACACCGCTTCCAGCAAGGAGGTATGGGGAGAAGAGCTCCCTTACCTTAAGGCAAAACCTGATAGATTCTGCCGGAAAAGTCCTTATTATGATTGGGAGTTGGTGATCGATGTCGAGGAATTCAGAAAAATCTTAAAGGAAAAGGGATATCCTGTAGGAAAGGTTTATCGCATTGAGCCGGTCAGTTTCGATGAAGGAGGAAGGATAAAAAAACTTTACATAGAACATAGGGGAGGAAAGATATATCTTAAGGGAACGGAGCTTCGCAAGATAATGGGACCGAATTGCCTCAAGAGCACTCTGTTCAAGGTGAAAAGATGGGCAAATTACTTTATCTTCACTGGCAGGGGATGGGGGCATGGAGTGGGAATGTGTCAGTGGGGAGCTAAGAGGATGGCAGAGGAAGGCTATAGCGTTGAGGAGATTCTCGAGTACTATTTCCCGGGGACGAAAATAGAGAAGGCATATTAACTTTTCTGCTCTAGCTGTGAACGTGAAATAGAGAGGATAATGACTAATATTCCTACCAGACAGAGGATGCAGACCCCAAAGCCGACCCTTAGTCCCAAAGCTTTTATGTCCGATATTCGTCCGATGAGGTTGGGAAAGATAGCACCTCCAATTCCCCCGCTTGCTACCAGAATACCTGAGGTTGCCCCTGAATAGCGGGAAAATTTCTCTCCCCCCAGAGAGATGATGGTGGCGAACATTCCCGACAAAAATAAACCATACAGGAAGATGGAAATAGCTGCTAAGGTTAACTGTCTTGTAAGGAGAAAGGCGAGAATACAAATGATTCCTCCCACACTGGAGATGGACAGAGCCAGAGTATATGAGGACCTTTCCACCAAAGAGCCATAGATGAAGCGACCAATTAGCATAGCTATCCAGAAGTAGGAGAGAAAGATACCCGATTCCATCTGAGATAACCTAAAATACTCGCTCACCCTTAGATATTCACAGAGCCAGCTGCCGAGCCCGATCTCTGCCCCTACATACAGCAGCATACAAAGATTTAGACTCAAAAAGATTCTGTTCTTTAGCAGATGCTCAATAGCCTTTATATTAATTTTTTCCTTTCCTTTCTTAGGAGAAGGACACCTCTGAAAAGCGAAGGGAAAAAGGAACAATAGACTAACCAATCCCAGAAAATAATAAACTGACTGCCAGTTAAACAGCTGCATCAAATATCCGGCGATGACTGGCCCTCCTACAGCTCCTATGGCAAAAAAGGCGTGTGAAAGGTTTAAGTAAATGGCCTTCCTTTCAGGATGAAGGTCTATGATCAGAGCATTGCTAATTCCGTCCATGACACCGCTACCAGCTCCAATGAAGAATACAAGTAAGAGAGCCAGATAATAGGAATAAGGGGTAATCTTCAGGCTCGATATATGAGCAAACAAAAAAGCACCTGCGGTAGACAGGAGCAATCCGGCAAGGATGACCTGCTTTTTGCCGAGGGATTCGGATAGATACCCTCCCACAAGGTTGGCTGCTATATAACCAAGAGAGCTGACCGTCACTAAATTGCCCTTTTGCGAGCCGGTTAGCTTATAGGTAAGACCGATATCAAAGAGGGTTTTCTGTAAGGCCAGAAAATAAAAAGCACAGATGGTGAATATCATAAACAAAAGAAATGTCAACATCCTCTTGTTCATCGACTCCTCCTGGAAGATCTATCTCAAGAAGTTTCTTAAAATTGTCTTTAATTTACCATATTTTTGAATTATGTCACCTTTTATCATCCCTGAGCAAAAGGAGACTTGACATCAACGATTTGAACGATATTATTATCTACACATTTTATCCACGAGAAGGAAAAGGTCCTTTATGCTTAATTTAATTGGTCTCGTTGGTCTGGGCCTCATCGTCGGTGCCCTATCCGGGTTATTCGGAGTAGGAGGGGGGTTTCTGCTTACCCCTATGCTTAACGTGATATTTAACATCCCCTATAACCTCGCTGTGGGAAGCAGCCTCTGTCAGATGATAGGAACCGCTACGGCGGCCAGTTTAAAACATAGCAGTTATGGACATATAGATTACAGACTCGCTGGTCTCATCCTGATGGGCTCGGTAGGAGGGGCGGAACTGGGAGCACGGCTCCTGATGATGCTTAAAAATCTGGGAACCATCACAGTTCACCAGCACGTCATCAGCCAGATGTACCTCTGGGTAAATGTAACTTACGTAATCTTGCTTTCCCTCATAGGGGTTTCTATGTTCCTCGAGAGCAGAAGAGCAAGGAAAAGAGCTCCACGAGGGGGAGTAGTGGAGACAAGACTTTCTCAGAAAATTCAACAGATAAGAATTGGTCCTCATATTTCCTTACCCACTTCCAAGATAAACTCCATTTCCGTCTGGAGTATAATCCTTTTGGGATTTGCAGCAGGTATGTTATCCGGACTTCTGGGAGTGGGGGGAAGTTTCTTTATGAACCCCTTTTTGATTTACCTAATTGGAGTTCCCACTAACGTAGCTATAGGAACGGGCATATTCCAGATCATCTTCACCTCAGCATACGGAGCTTTGTCCCATTTTTTAAAAGGAAACGTGAACTTTGTATTAGTAATCTGCATTTTATCCGGTTCTCTGATCGGCTCTCAATTAGGAGCTGCCTTGAATAAAAGACTAAGGGGGGCTTATATAAGATATTACTTTTCCTGGGTAATCTTCCTTGCCATAGGGATTATCCTGATCAAGTTCCTTCTCAATACAGGCTATCTGTGA
>QMPZ01000043.1 GCA_003648815.1 Candidatus Aerophobota bacterium
AAACTTCCCTTAGGAAAGTTTCCTTATCTAAGATCTCCTTTACATCCACTCAAAACTTTCGGAAGGGGAAAAGGGACTCCATGTCGCATCCGGGAGCGTGATGCACTTTGCCCTCTTCCTCCTTTGAGGAAGGCCGCTTCGCCTGATGAGTTTCCCAGCATTGCTCTTAAGGGATAACAATGCCTTCCCTTTGGAAGATATGATGCCTCAGGCGCCTTTTTCCAAGCCCCATCTTTTTGCGGTAGTCTATGATCATCTTTTCCTTTTCTCTTCTATATGATTAGGATGTCTTCTTTTAGGTGTATGAGGAAATCCTTAAGGTCCTTTCTCTTCGCCTCATCTTTCGCCAGGTATACTGTATTAGGAGAAAGGATAGTCTTCTTGCGGTTGCTCTAATGTTTCCCTTGGTCTTTCTTAGGGTTCTCAAGATCATCTTTCTTATCAATATATCAGTTACCTCTTTTGGCATCTTGATATGATTGAAGCGAAAAAGGGATAGCAGGAAGAGCGCTTTCTCACTTAGCGTCCAGACCTCTTTCACTTTCTTGAAGCAGTAGGCTCTGTTTTTCTTCTCCTTTGGAAAGTGTTCAGTATCATTGTAGCCAAATTTTGCGGACACTTGACAAAAAATGTGTTGATATTAATCTAACAATGAAGTTAGATCTTTAATGGAAGAGCTAAAAACAGGGCCGGGGGGAGGTGAAAGGTAAGAAAATAAACAGGCCCATCAGCTTGGGAGAGGAAGGCTTTCCAAAAGAGAGGCGTTGAAAGATATTTTTCTCTCTTGGAAGCTTTCCACAGAAAAATGAACGGTGTCAAAATCTATTATACACCGGGTATACACCAGGAGGTGAGAAGAGTAAGTAGGCCTGCCTATTCTGGCAAAAGAAAGATTTCCACAAAAAGATATAGGAGGTAAAAATGATGAGAAAGCTAATGATAGTATTGCTGAGCGGAGCAATATGTCTGTTAAGTGTGACTCCTCTCTTGGCGCAGCCATTCACTCCAGAGGGAAGGTGGGCTACTCTACAAGAATATGAAAAAGCTACTGGCAAGACTATAGAGAAATTCCACGAAGCCCCCATGCTCAGGACATCGGTTGCGGCAGGGGAAATTCCTTCAGTTTCCGATAGACTTCCTGAGGAGCCTCTGGTTATCAGCCCAGCTGAGAGCATCGGTAAGTATGGCGGCAGCTTGACTCTACTCCAGTGGTCGGCTGGCGGCTGGGGAGGTCCTCCAGCTTTCATTACTTTCTATGAGAATTTGATTGGAAGAGGAGAAGACGTGCGTACACTTATTCCTAATATAGCTAAGAACTGGAAATTGAGTTCCGACGCCAGAAGTCTAACTCTTTACCTGCGGAAAGGTATGAAGTGGTCAGACGGACAGCCTTTTACTGCAGATGACTTCCTATTCTGGTACAACGACATCTTACAGAACAAGAAGTTAACCCCGGTTCCCCCAAAGCTCTGGATGCCTGGTGGTAAGCTGATAGAGGTAAAAAAGATTGACGATTACACGGTAGAGTTCAAATCCGCTGTTCCGTGGCCTGGTATACTATATGCACTTGCTGACAGAACGGGGATTGGATGTCAGTATTCAACCGATGGGACCGGTTGTTTTGAGGCGGCTCACTATTTAAAAAAGTTTCATATAAAGTACAATCCTGATGCGGATAAATTAGCCAAGAAGGAAGGTTTTGATCACTGGTATCAGCTCTTTGGGGCAAAGCTGGCGAATAATCCAGAACTACCTACTCTCGGCCCCTGGGTCGGTAAACTGATAGCACCAGACCACGTGACCCTTGTTCGTAATCCCTACTACTGGAAGATAGACACAGAAGGCAACCAACTCCCTTACATTGATAAAGTAACAGGGGTTTTGGCGGAGAAAAAGGAACTGCGGCTGGCTAAAATTCTTGCTGGAGAACCCGACTTTGGTGGGGCAGATATCCCCGACTTTCCCACAATTATGCAGACCGCAGATAAGAATAATTATGAGGTTACCGTAAAGGCAAGTACTATTTACAGACGTGCTCTTGCCGTGGCGCTGTTTTTCAACCACACCGTTAAAGATCCATTTCTTAGAGAACTGTTCAACAATGTCAAATTCAAGCAAGCCCTGTCTCTGGCCATCAATCGAGATGAAGTCAATCAACTTGTCTTCCTTGGTCTTGCCGAACCAACTCAAGCTACGCTGCCGCCTCCTTCTCCTTACTACGAGGAAAGATTTGCCAGAGCCTATGCTGAGTATAATCCGCAAAGAGCCAAACAGCTTTTAGATGAGATTGGGTTGAAAACAAGCAAGGAAGGTTATCGATTGCGTCCTGATGGAAAACCATTGGTTCTGGTAATAGAGCTAGCACCCTGGCTTCCCTTCCATGAACCAGCCGCGGAGTTAATTAAAGATTACTGGGAGAAAATCGGTATAAAGACCAGCATCGATGCCACCGGTGGTGGTGAGATGTGGACTCTCTATAGTGCAAATAAGTCTCAGATCTCCATGTGGGTAGTAGATGAAAGTGACTATGCTCGCACAATGGTGATGGCAAATTGGTGGGCTACCTGTCAGTTCTGGGGTCGCGAGTGGCAGCTCTGGTTCCAAACCGGCGGAAAGAAGGGTGAGGAGCCTCCGGCAGAGGTAAAGGAATTCGTCAACCTCTGGCGCAAAATTCCTTACACGATCAGCGAAGAACAGAGAATTAAAATGGGCAAAAAAGCCCTTGAGCTACTGAGCGAGAATCTATGGTTTATCGGCGTTACCACTTTTCCACAAGGAGAGAAAGTGAGGTTCGCGCGTAAATCACTTGGAAATGTTGATATAATGAAAACAGCTGGTGAAGATTACGGATATAGGGGAGGTTTTCAGTGGTTCTGGAAGAAATAAGCTTGGCTCAATGAAAATCTGAGATTGAGGAGGGTGAGGTGAGGCTTGACCAGTTTATAACTGATGAGCTTATCCTCACTCTCCGTAAAATAAGAGATTTTCCCCATAACTATCCAATAATTAAATTTCACTGTAGAGAAAAATGAATTACATTTTCATGTTTACTAGGAGATAAAGGATGTCATCTTATATCATCCGTCGATTTCTTTATATGATCATCATCTTGATGGTGGTATCTGTGGTCTCCTTTATCATCATCCAGCTTCCTCCGGGCGATTACATCACCACCTATGTGGCACAGCTCCAGGCCTCAGGCACACCCGTTGATGAGGCGATGATCGCCTCGTTGACCAAACGATATGGTCTGGATCTACCCATGTACCAGCAGTACTTCAAGTGGATATGGAAGATGTTTCATGGAGATTTTGGAATGTCCTTTACTTATAACAAGCCGGTAGTTGATTTGTTAGCCGAAAGGTTACCCTTAACGGTATTGTTGTCCCTTTTTACAAGTATTTTCGTCTACGCGGTAGCTATACCCATAGGAATTTACTCGGCTATTCATCAGTATTCTTTTGGTGATTATGCCTTTACCACGGTTGGCTTTATCGGCCTGGCCACTCCCAACTTCCTTTTGGCCTTGATATTGATGATCCTGTTTTACAAGTATTTTGGCCTGAGCATAGGCGGTCTTTTCTCACCTCAGTACTTAGATGCGCCCTGGAGCATGGCCAAATTTGTGGACATGTTAAAACATTTTCCTGTTCCCATTTTCGTCATTGGAACCGCCGGCACCGCCGGGCTTATTCGTGTCATGCGAGGCTGTTTACTGGATGAGCTTAAAAAACAGTACGTTATAACCGCCCGGGCCAAAGGGATTGAGGAAAGAACCCTCTTGTTCAAATATCCGGTCAGGGTAGCCGTCAACCCCATAATTAGCACCATAGGCTGGATGCTTCCCAGCATTGTCTCCGGAGAAACTATCACCGCCATCGTGCTTGGTTTACCTACCACAGGGCCTCTCATTTTCACCTCATTGATGCGTCAGGATATGTATCTGGCTGGAAGCACCATCATGTTCATATGCTTTCTGACCGTGATAGGGACCTTTATCTCTGATATCCTGTTGGTCTGGGTGGACCCACGCATCAGATATGAGAAAGGAGCTTAAGATATGAGGGATGCAGGCCAAATCAGCGCAGAGGAAAGATATTATGTAGCCTCGCAGTGGCAACTTATGTGGCGAAAGTTTAAAAAACACAGGTTAGCTGTCTTTGGAGGCACTATACTGGCTATTTTTTACTTTGTAGCCATGTTCTGTGAGTTCTTCTCTCCCTACGATATATACAAACGTCATATAAAATATGTCTATTGTCCACCTCAAAGGGTTCATTTTTTCGATGAGGAGGGCTTTCACCTTCCTCCCTTCGTCTACGGGCTGAAAAAGAGGATAAATATGAGGACCCTTCAGGCAACATACACTGAGGATAAAGATAAGAAATACCTGGTAGATTTTTTTGTTCACGGTGATAAGTATAAGTTCTGGAATCTATTTACCACAGATATTCATCTTTTTGGAGTAAAGGAAGGGACGATATTCTTATTTGGAACGGATAAATTTGGAAGGGACCTTTTCTCCCGCAATCTCTATGCCGCCCGTATATCCCTTTCCATAGGTCTGGTGGGAGTAGCCTTAAGTTTTGTTCTGGGATGCATCCTGGGAGGAGTTTCTGGATATTATGGTGGAGCTGTGGACATGGTCATTCAGAGGGTTATAGAATTTTTAATCTCCATACCTACTATTCCTCTATGGATGGCCTTAGCAGCTGCTCTCCCACCTTATTGGTCATCCATCAAGGTTTACTTTGGCATCACCATTATCCTCTCCTTGGTGGGATGGTGTGGCTTGGCCCGGGTCGTGAGGGGAAAGTTTTTGGAACTGAGGGAAGAGGACTTTGTCATGGCCGCCAAGATCACCGGGGCAAGTGAAGGAAGGATAATAACCCGGCATCTCCTTCCCTCATTTTTGAGCTACCTCATAGTGAACTTAACTCTGTCCATACCAGGCATGATCCTGGGGGAGACTTCCTTGAGCTTTTTGGGATTGGGAATTCGTCCTCCGGCAGTTAGCTGGGGCACTTTACTGCAAGATGCTCAGGCCGTCCGGACAGTGGTCATCTATCCCTGGATCTTAATCCCCGGTGTTTTCGTCATCATCACCGTCCTGGCCTTCAACTTCTTAGGAGATGGCCTTCGTGATGCGGCAGATCCGTATAAGTGAAGTAGTCTTTTTAACTTAATACCCTCCTTAATATACTTCTTTTTCAGTATGTTTTTAAGCTGGTTTTTTCTTTGCCTGACCAGGATACAGGAGGTTTTAAATGTCCACTTTAAAGCAAAGACCAAATCTGATTTGCATCATCTCTGATACACTTCGCGCAGATTATATGGGATGCTACGGGAATAAAAAGATCCACACACCCAACCTTGATGCTTTTGCCGCTGAAAGTGCAGTATTTGATTGTGCTTATCCAGAGTCCTTGCCGACAATTCCGGCTCGAAGAGCTCTTCACACTGGTCGCCGTGCCTTTCCTTTCCGGGGTTATAAGCCGCTGAGGTGGCTTACCGTCTATCAAGCTGGTTGGCAGCCTATGGATGAGGATGAGGATACCTTAGCTGAGAACTTGGTGGAGGCTGGATACTATACCGGCTTTGTAAGTGATACCCAGCCTTATTTTTCTCCCGGGATGAACTTTACCCGAGGATTCTACCAATGGGAATTTGTCCGAGGCCAGCTCAAGGACAGATGGCGTTCCCCAGCCAGTGTTTCTACCGAAAGACTGGCCAGGTACGGTGATCCTGAGAAGCTGAAGCATAACAGTATGGTGCTTCAGTACTTGGCCAATACAGCCCATGTTCATTCAGAGGAGGATACCACCACAGCCAGGGTGTTTCGTTGGGCCATGGAGTTCATAGATGACAATCGCCATGTCCAGCCCTTTTATTTGTTGATTGATTGCTGGGATCCTCACGAGGCATGGGAGGCACCTGCCTCTTACCTGGAGATGTATGCAAAGCCCGGCTATAAGGGAAGAACTATCCTTCATCCTATCTATGGTCCCGTGGATGAACAGATGAGCCAGGAGGAGCTGGAGCACACCATAGCCAACTACTGTGGCTTGGTTACCCTGGTGGACACCTGGTTTGGCCATTTCATTAACAAATTAAAAAGGTTAGGTCTTTGGGAAAACTCAGTGGTGGTGTTTTTGAGCGACCACGGCACTAACTTAGCTGATAATCCCGAACGAATCATCGGCAAGCCTCACTACTCCCTTTATCCTGGTCTTATGCACATACCTCTTATGGTGCATTTTCCCGATGGCGAGGGCGCTGGCTGCCGTTTTGATCAGCTGGTTTATAACGTAGATGTTACGGCAACCCTTTATGAATGTGCGGGAATAGATGTCCACTCCCAGGTGCAGATAGACGGGCAGAGTCTTTACTCCTTGGTCAAGTATGGGAGGTGGAAAGAGCGTGAGTATCTTACCAGCCGCTTCGATGACACCGTGTGGTGCAGGGATAAGAAGTGGTGGGTCATCATGGATGTAAGTGGCAAGCCAAGGGCGGTGTTCAACCTTCAGGAAGATCCGCATTGTCAGAAAAACGTCCTCGAAAGTGCTGCTGATGTTGTTGAGAAGGCTTGGAAACGCATACTTGATGATGCTGGTGGAAGCTTGCCGGTGTATGAAAAGGTTAGACGAACCGATGCACTCGGAAGGCTCTTGTCACGTAGAGATGAGTCAGTATAGAGGAACGTGAAAAAGTTTTGATCTGAGAAGGTAGGTTTACTTTTAGATTTTCCAAAAAAGTGGAGGAAATAAAGATGGATGTCCTCTGTTTTGGCCAGGTTACCGCGGATGTCGTGGTAAACTGGACCGAAGAGATTCCGGAGAAGGGAAAGTCAGAGTTTGTAAAGAGAATTCAACTTCATAACGGTGGTTGTGCCTGTAATACGGCAATTGATCTTGCGAAAATAGGCATCTCTGTGGCAATAGTGGGAAGGGTGGGAAAAGATGCTTTTGGTGATTATCTTTTGTCTTTGATGAAAAGCGTTGGGGTAGAGACCAGGGGATTGCAAAGGGATGAGGAGGTGAACACTTCCTCTACCATAGTGTTGGTGGACAAAGACGGGGAAAGAAGATTTCTCCATTATTCAGGAGCTAATGCCAGGCTGCGAGGCGATGAGCTTGACCTTGAGATGCTGAAAGAGGCTAAAATTTTCCATTTAGCACCGATATATCTATTGCCCGGTTTGGACAGGAACTCAGCAGCTCAGCTGCTTAAGAAAGCTAAGGAAATGGGGGTCATGACCTGCCTTGATACAGCCTGGGACGCTACAAATCAATGGTTGGATTTAGTTGAGCCTTCCCTTTACTACACGGACGTTTTTCTGCCCAGTTTTGATGAGGCGAAGATGATTTCCAAAAGGGACTCCCCCTCAGATGTGGCAGAGTTTTTTCTTTCCTACGGGATTAAGATAGTTGGATTGAAGATGAGTGAGAAGGGATGCTATATCAGGACTAAGGATAGGGAAATCTATGTTCCGGCATTTGAGGTGGGGGCAGTTGATACTACGGGAGCAGGAGATGCGTTTGTCGCCGGGTTTTTAACAGGACTGGTAAAAGGTTGGGATCTGGAATTTATCGGTAAGTTTGCCAACGCTGTTGGGGCGTGTTGTATAACGAAGTCTGGTGCTTCTCAAGGGGTAAGGTCTCTTGAGAAAACGCTGGAGTTTATGAAGAACTTGAGGGTTCTTAAGGTAACTTCCTAAGGTTTTTAAGAACATAATGGGAGTATAATTATTTATTAGGAGGCAGAAGGATGAAAAGAGAAGAATATGAAAGGGCAAGGAAACGGGCGATTGAGTATTTAAAGAAGGCATGTATTGTCATAACCGATGAGGAGAAAAAGGCTATAGAGGTGACAGACTATGGTCTGGGCATGCTTGAGGATATCGGGCTTCAAATTTTAGTTTACGTTAATACCGAGCGGGTCTGCGCAAAGGAACTGGTCCTTTTCCCGCATCAGACCTGTCCTGAACATAAACATCCGCCTATAGATAAAAGCCCGGGTAAGGAGGAAACGTTTAGATGTAGATGGGGAAAAGTGTATTTATACGTACCCGGTGAGCCGGCGAAGGAGCCCAAAGCCCTTATTCCTGAAAGTCAAAAACGTTACTTTACCGTCTGGCATGAAATAGAACTTCGTCCTGGAGATCAGTATACCCTTCAGCCAAACACCCTACACTGGTTTCAGGCCGGAGATGAAGGAGCGATAGTTTCAGAATTTTCCACCAGGAGTGTGGATGAACTCGATGTGTTCACCAATCCAAACATAAAAAGGTTTTCCACCGTGGAGGATTAACTTGACCATCCACAAAAGTTTTCGCAGACCATAAAAAACCAAAAACTTGAAGATAAATACGATCAATTGTTATAAAAGAAGGACCGAAATGAGGAAGAAGATCAGGTTATTCGTCAACACTCAGCTCTTCGGAAACCTTTCTTAGGTGTTCTTCTAAACTCTGCATAATTCTCTGAAGGAGCTTCCGGTAAGGGTGTGCAGGCCCATTTTGCGAGGTAGTTACTTTTTAGGCTTGACAACACAGAGATTTTTACTAAAATCATAACCAAAATAGGAAATAAATAAAGACAAAAAATGGAATAAGTATAAGGTAAAACCAATTATTTGTTTTTGAAATGGAGGAAAAGGACAGAAATGTTAGTGGGTGAAAGAAGATTAAAGATAATAGATTTACTGCAACAAAAAGGGATTGTAGCAGTTTCAGAATTAAGTGAACTCCTTTCCGTTACCGAAGAGACAATTAGACAGGATTTAAGAGATTTGGAAAAGAGGGGATTGCTAAAGAGAATCTATGGAGGTGCTATAGCTACTAATAGAATTGACTCAGAGATATCATTTAAGGAGAGGGAAAGAGAGCATAGGAAGGAAAAGGAGGCGATAGGTAAAGCTGCGGCAAAGTTAGTTGAGGATAAAGACAGTTTAATGGTCGATGCCAGCACTACAGCTTTACAGGTGGTAAAGAATATTGAGCCGAACAAACAGATAAGCGTGATAACTCCCTCTTTGGCCGTGGTCATGGAGTTGGTCAGTAGGTCCGAGGTCACAGTTATTTCCACAGGGGGCATCTTTCACCCAAAGTCATTTTCTTATGTTGGTTCCTTAGCTGAATATGGAGCGAAGAGGTATCATGTAAATAAGTTGTTTTTGGGAGCAAAGGGAGTAACTGAAGCTGGATTTATGGATGCCTACGAGCCAGAAGCTGAGCTCAAGAAGGCAATGATTGAATCTGCAGAAGAGGTAATTCTCGTTGTGGACAGTAGCAAGTTTGGCAAGGTAGCTTTAGTGAACGTTTCTCCATTAGAAGCTGTGGATAAAATCGTCACCGATGCGGGGATTCCCTCGGGATATAAAAAGTTATTTTCTGAGCAAAATATAGAGGTAATAATAGCTTCGTGATCAGATGGAGAATATGGCCAAAAGGGGGTGAGATGTTAGTTTTGGCTGGGAGAAGAGGATAAAAATTTCAGGTATCCTACTTTCATAGATAGGAGGAGAAAAGTGATACGAAAAGTAGGGGTAATATTATTAGGTGTGGCAATATGTCTTTTGGGAGCAACTTCAGCTCTGGCGATGAAATACAATGAATCTCCCATGTTGAAAACGAAAGTAGCGGCAGGTCTGCTTCCGCCGGTGGAGGAGAGATTGCCAGAGGAACCCATGGTGGTTGGACCCGGGGTACTGGTACCAAAAGGAAACCTTGATTTTGAGATTGGGCAATATGGAGGAACATTGCGGTCAGTTCAACCCGACCCGGAATGGAATCCAGATATCTTCGTTATGTGTGACGAACCTTTACTCTGTGCACCGGGAATTTTGGGAAGTGATATAGATGGAAGTGTTCCTATAAAGGGCAATATTGTTGATGACTTTAAAGTCTCTGACAATTACAAAGTCTTCACCTTCCACCTTCGCAAGGGTTTGAAATGGTCAGATGGGCATCCTGTAACTACAGAGGATGTTCTCTTTGCCTATGAGGATGTTCTTTTGAACGAAAAGCTTACCCCGATTTTCCCTCAGTGGCTGAGAGCGGCTAATAAACCCGATGGTGAACCTATGAAGCTTGAGGTTATAGACGATTATACATTTCGCATAAAATTTGCAGAGCCCTATGGAGGATTTCTTGATCAGTTAGCTATACTCTTCTGGAAAGGTTATACAGATCTGATTAAACCCAAACATTATCTGAAGAACTTTCATGTTCGCTATACCCCGCTGGAAAAGCTCGAACCATTGATCAAAGAGGAAGGACTGGCAAAGGGTGAATGGTGGACTTTGTTCAACAAGAAGGAT
>QMPZ01000044.1 GCA_003648815.1 Candidatus Aerophobota bacterium
TTATGCGAATCATGCCTTTTAAAAACCCAGTCTTACCTTCTTGTAAAATATACCCTGCCCCGTAGGGTATATTTTAACACATAAATTTTTTTTGTCAAGAGATATTTCAAGAAAGTGAAGAAGGTCTGGACACTTAGTGAGGAAGCGCTCTAAAATTAAGAGGAGAAAAAGGAAAAGATGATCATAGACTGCCGCAAAAAGACCGGACTTGGAAAAAGGCGCCTGAGGTACTATATCTTCCAAAGGGAAGGCATTGTTATCCCTTAAGAGCAACGCTGGAAAACTCATCAGGCGAGGCGGCCTTCCTCAAAGGAGAAAGAGGCAAAGTGCATCACGCTCCCGGATGCGACATGGAGCATCTTTCCCTTCCGGAAGCTTTGAGTGGATGTAAAGGAGATCTTAGATAAGCTTTTAAAGAGAGCCTTATGGTGGCAGAACATGTACAATTTACATCGCCCTCATGGAGAAAAAGGTGATCTTACTCCCTGCGAGAAGCTAAGGTTCTTAGGTTATACAACTTAAGAGGCGATATGTCTTGCCTCCCTTAATTTTAGATTCTGTTTGCTCATCTATAGCCTTTTCAAGTTAAGGTAAAGTTTCAGGATCATCTTGACCATTACCTAAATATTTTCCCGGATTTATCTAACCTTATTGGCTGGTGGGTATTATCACTTATTCAGGGACTCCCGGATAGCATCTTCTGGAGAATAAATTAAGGTAAATCCCTGTGGTTGTCAATCTGTCGTGATCTAAGAGGATAGCTCCATAAGCCTATAAATTTTGTTCAAGTCTACGTATTTCCTTGCCTTCTTGGCAACATCATTAATTGTCTTTCTCCAAATGCCGAAGGAAATCTTAGCTGAAGAAACTAAAGGATCTAAATCTGGAAGCTTTGAAAGTTCTTCAAAATAAGGTAGAATTCCTAAGATTTCTACTCCAATCTTTCCTCCATAAACCTGCCTAATTCTTTTTAATCCTAAATTTATATACTTTTCTTTTATCCCCATGCCTAAAAGTTCATCAAGCATAAACTTATTTAAGATTACTCCCTTAACTCTTTTCTTATCCTCCTGGTTTAGATAAGATAATGTGCCTGGAATTGAATCTAAGTTATCAGTAACAAAAAGAACAGGGGCATCAGCAATTCTGGCTGTTTCCATATTGGCTACCTCAAGCAACTCGCTGAAAGGCCCAAAACCTAAAAGCTTTGCTGGTCCCGAGCCCTCGATACAAATAATATCATACTCTTTTGATAAAGTTTCTAAAGATCTTCTTGCCGCCTCTTTTATTTGTCCATAATCTTCTTTTAATCCAGCTATTTGTTTTAAAGTTCCTACGATAAAATCTTTTTCAGGATTATAGTTTTCTCTGATGCACCTGCCTTCTAGAAATATATCGAATTTGCCGTTACCCAAAGGTTTTGGAGTATAAGGATTCATTCTATAATCCGGCTTTTCACCAGCAGCAATAGCTTGCAATGCCTGAGCGTATCCAAACTCTTTTTCATCCTTAATATAAGTTACTGGAGTTAAATTTAAGGTCTTGTATGGTGCTACCTTATATCCATCCTCACTAAAAAGCCTTGAGAGTAAAGCTACCACAAGACTTTTCCCAGCCCCAGTTCCAAAACCAGTTGCCTGAATCATAAGTCTTTTTGCTCTCATAGCTGCTGTTAAGGTTAAGTATAAAATAACGCTTATAATTTATCTGCCATTTATTCAAAAAAACCCTTTTTCTTTAAACTCTTTCCCTTCTTGCTCGGCTTCCTGGAAAGATTTGTAAACTCGAAGGAATGGGATTATCATCGCTTCCAAAATGAATCAGAGAAATTATTAGGTTTATCTGCGGATGCTATTTCGGCAAACTTATCATAATCCAAAACTACTACCTTGCCATTAGGACAAAAATAGCCGCCATCATTTCCGGTAACGAAAGATTCATAGTTATTCTCGCTCACAGAGCCATTAAATACAGCTGGTATTCTTTTTCCAAATCTGGCCAGGACATCTCTTGGGAATGGAAGCGTTAAATTTCTTTTTGCCCATAGTATCCTTCCCTTATGATTACCTTTCCTCAAACTCTACCTGCTGTTGGATCCTTAGTGAATCCTCTTGAGTTAAGGTAGAAAGGTACCTCATCACCATAAAAGGAGAGGCGTGCCCTAAGTGGTGCTGAAGAGCCTTTGGGTTTCCCGTCTGCCTTAAGCGTTCAATGGCATCTGAATGTCGGAGAAGATGAGGAGAAACCCTTTTTGTGATCCTGCTTTTTGGGATACCTCCTTTTAAAATCTGCCATGCCCTTTGCCTGTTGATGGGGAAAAATCTCTCATTTATCTTAATTTTCTTCTCATAAGCATAAGCTCTCATCTTATCAGCTAAGTTTTCCGGCAAAGCTACAACTCTTTCCTTTTTGCCCTTTCCAACAATCCTTAAGAGGGGCCTTCCCTCAAAGCTTTCTATATGAGATGGGGTTAAGGATAAGGCCTCTGAGATCCTGAGCCCTGTCTGATATAAAGGTAAAATTAAAAGAGAATCCCTCTCGCCTTTCCTTCTCTTTCTTGTCTCACTTGCTAAAAGATTAACCTCATTAGAGGTAAGATAAGGAACGATCCTTAAAGCTCTTGCAAGCTGTGCCCTTCTTTCCACTATTGCCCTTGACATGTCAGCATCCTTTTCTATACATTTTATCTTTTGTATAAAAAGAGATGGATCGCAAGTTTGGTTAAGACCTTGAGTGGGTAAAATACCTCATTTTAGCTTTATAGATAGGCCTATTTTGAGAGTTCTTTGGTAGAAAAGAATACACCCGGGCGGGGTAGCAAGAGAAAGTTCTTATTTTGACATCCTTCTTCGCTCAAATGGGAAAATTTTATACGAGGTAGAATTTTTATAAAGACCGTTTGTTTCGCTTTGGTATTTTTACCATAATTTCAGGCTCCCTGGATACGATTTTATCAGGCTGTCAGGAGACACTATAGCAAAATATTTCGCTCTTGTTCACTAATGCGAAGCTAAGGTGAGTAGGTTATAAAATAAGGCGTCAAGTCTATCAATCGAGCCTCAAAACAATAACTGTATTGATTCGTAACCTTTTGAGAGGTATAACATAGTTCGCCAGTATTTATGCGTCAAAGAGTCTATTTTGCTTAATGTCAAAGTCCTGTTCAAATTCTGTAAATAATCCGCACCCCTTTAGGCTCTATGGCCATAATTGAATCTTTGGAGTATTCTCGTCTTTCTAGTAGCTCTACGCAGCTCTGATCCAGTTTTACCTGATGGCTTTTTTCGGAATGGTTAAGAAAGAATAGATAATCCTTGCCTTCCTTTCTGCGAAGCACGACCTCTATGTCCTCAGGATCTGCCTGAAAGGAGGGCTTTACTCCTGATTTTTCTATAGCCCATCTCAACAGGCATTTTTTAATTTCCGGAGAGGGATTAGTACCTATGTAAATAGCGCTTCCTTGTCCAAATCGGTTAATGGTGATACAGGCCTCATTCTTGTAGTAGGACTCCGTATATCTTCCTACAATTTCTGCTTCCCTGCATTTTATTATATCACACCAGGTATCGCACTCTCCCTTTAAAGGTTCGATTTCAGGATAGATAAGCTCCAATTTACCTTTCTGCATTGAGGATAGCGAATTATATTCAACTACCTCTATTCCCAATAAATCATTGAGTTTAGCCGGCAAAGGCTGATCAAATACCACATTGTTCCAATTCTTTATTCCCGAACGAAAGGTAACTATTAATATCCCACCTTTTTTCACAAATTCCTTTAGATTATGTACTAACTCATTGTTTATCAAAAATAAAGCAGGAGCTATGAGGAGTTTATATTTTGAAAGATCCCCCTGGATGGAAATCACATCCACGGGGACGTTCCAGGCATGTAATAGCTGGTAATAAGAGGCAAAGTGCTCCTGATAATTAAATTTAGGATTATTAGGCTGAATCTCAAAAGCCCATTGCTCATCATAAGAGGTGAGCATAGCCACTTCTCGAGGAAATTCTAATCCCATGAGCTTATCGCCGAGGCGCTTTAATTCCTGACCTATCTTTTTTATCTCCTCATACCTTCTTCTCGAAGTTCCCGACGGATCTAAAATGCCGTGCCAGAACTGTTCGGTTCCAAATCGAGAGGTTCTCCACCGGAAGTAAAGTATTCCTTCTGCCCCGTGAGCAATAGCTTGATAGGTCCACAGTCTTATCTCTCCTGGGTGAGGACTTGGGTCTACACATTGCCATCCACTGGGACCGCTTTGCTCCTCCATAACCCAGAAGTTCTTCTCTTTTAATCCCCGCATAACATCGTGCGATAAGGAAACCTTTACAGAACTCTTGTTCTCACCGGTAAACCTTAAGTTGGGGTAGTTATCCCAGGCGACAAAATCTAAGGGCTCGGCCAGTTTATAATAATCTATCGCATTAAAAAGTCCCATAAAGTTGTGGGTGATGAATTTATGAGGACAGATTCTTCTAAGAATATCTATCTGCAGTTTTTGATAGCTAATATAAGAGTCAGAGATAAATCGTCGGTAATCTAAAAGCAGGCTGGGATTATGAGCAGTTTCTAACCCTCGGGGGAGGGGTATTTGTTCCCATTCGGTATAAGTCTGACTCCAAAAGACTGTTCCCCATTCTTGATTTAATTTATCAAGGGTTTCGTATTTACCCTTGAGCCATTGTCTGAATTGTGCAGCGCACTGCTCACAGTAGCATAACCCTTTTTCCCGATCCCCTCCAAACTCGTTATCAATTTGCCAACCGATAACATTCTCATTATCTTTATAATGTTCAGCCATTTTTGAGACGATCTTCTCAGAATAAGTGCGATATATCCTGCTATTGGGACAATAGGCGCGACGACCACCAAAACTTGTGCGAATACCCCATTTATTTACACGCAGTATAACAGGATGCTTGGTAGCTAACCAGGCAGGAGGGGTAGCAGTGGGTGTCCCAAGAACAGTCTTAATGTTATACTGAGCTAAGATTTCAATAGCTTTATCCAGCCAGTTAAAATCAAATTGTCCCTCTTTTGGCTCCAGTTTAGCCCAGGCAAACTCAGCCATACGAACAACATTAAATCCGGCCTCTTTCATCATCCGGGCATCTTTTTCCCATCTTTCCTCTGGCCAATGCTCCGGATAATAATCACATCCAAAGTACATAGAACCCTCCCTACCATTAAGAGTTTTGTAGTTACCTTTGCTCGTACTTATGACATTTTACCGTAACACTACCTATGCGAACCTCTTTTGGCGATTCACTTTTACATTTGTCCGTTGCCAGGGGGCACCTTCCAGCGAATTTACATCCACTTCGCAGGTACTCTTCGTGCTCAATTTCTGGAAACTTGATCTGTTTATCCCATTTCTTTTCAGGATCAGGCTCTGGGATAGAATCCTTTAGAAGTTGAGTATAGGGATGTTTTGGCTCTGTGAGAACCACTTCTACCGGGCCCGTTTCCATAATATTTCCCCTGAACATAATGGCAATGCGGTCGCTTACATGGTATGCAGTCGCCAGATCGTGGGTAATGTAAAATATGCTTAATCCAAGCTTCTTTTTCAAATCTTTGAACAGGTTTATAATAGACATTCTGAGGGAAGCATCAACCATAGATACAGGTTCATCGGCGATCAGGAGAGAGGGATTAGTCAAGAGGGCTCGTGCAATCGATGCTCGCTGAAGCTGACCACCTGAGAGTTCACTTGGATATCGACCACGAATTTCCCCAAAGGAAAGACCAACAAGCACAAGCTTTTCAGTAATTAAGTCCACAGCTTTATCTTTATCTTGTACAAGATTATAATTATAAACCGTCTCAAAAAATAAATCATCCACGGTCCTTAACGGATTAAAAGTTTCAAAAGGGTTCTGAAAGACAGGCTGCACTTGTCTCATAAACTCACCTCGATTATGCCTCCATATTGAGGCAGGCTTACCTTTAAAGATGATTTCACCTGTCGTTGGTTCTTCAATTCCCAGAATGATCTTTGCCGTGGTTGTTTTTCCACATCCACTTTCACCTGCTAAAGTGAAGATTTCAGCTGACCGTATGTAGAATGAGACATTTTCCACAGCGACAATCTTGGTGCTAAGAAACCTACTTCCCACCGAAAATACCTTTGTTAAACTCTTTGCTTCAACTATCTTCTCTATTTTTGCCATCTACCCACCAACAGGCAATTTTGTGAGATTCTTCCACTTCAATGCATTTTGGATCTTGCCGAACACAAAGCTCAGTTGCATGGGGACAGCGAGGATGAAAAGGGCAACCACTGGGTAAATTGAAAAGTAAGGGAGGATTTCCCGGAATGGTTTCTCGAATAGTTTTATCTTTAAAGCGGGGTAAAGAGTTTATCAAAAATTTAGTATAGGGATGAAGTGGATTCTTGAAGATTTGTTCCTTGGTTGCTACCTCAACAATCTTTCCCGCATACATAATCCCTATGCGATCGGCTATATGGGCGTGTACTCCCATATCATGAGTAACAAGTACAACTGTGCTATTCCACCTTTTCTGAAGGCTCTTCAAAAGTTGAATGACTCCTCGCTGTGCTACTACATCCAAAGCAGTAGTAGGTTCATCAGCAAGGATAATCTTAGGACGCAAAAGTGTAGCTAATGCAACTGTCACTCTTTGCCGCATTCCTCCAGAAAGTTGATGTGGGTAGTACTCCAGCACCTTGAGCGATAGACCAAGCTCCCCAAAATGCTTCTTAGCGATTTCCAGAGCCTCTTTTCTTGCTTGCTTTCCTACATGAGATTCAAGGAAGTCCTTAAAAGTTCTCTTTATCTTCCTAACAGGATTAAGAATGCTCATTGATCCTTGAGGAATGTAAGAAATAAACTTCCACATAAGTTTCTGTTTTTCCTGTGCTCGCAGGGAAGTTACATTTATCTCCTGGTCTTTTATTCGATATAGCACTCTTCCTCCAAACAAACGCAAGGGAGGATTAATATCAGCAAATAAAGCTTTGATTAAGGTGCTTTTCCCACATCCACTTTCACCAGCAAGTCCAAAAACTTCATCCTCCAACACCTCCAGATCTACATTGTTAACTGCCTTTATCACTGTTTGTTTTCCAAAGGTATAAAGAACATAAAATGCCTTCAGCTGCTCAGTTTTCAAAACAGGCATTCTATTTTTTTTCATTGCGAATCCCGATTCTTTGAATTCGAACTCTTGGATCAAGATATTCACTTACACTTAGTGAAAGCCAATATAGCACAACAAATAAAAGAACACTAGCGACAATTGGTGTAAAAAACCACCACCAAAGCCCCCAGAAAAGTGCTTGCCTATAAATTGCTGTCTGCAACATTGTCCCCAGTGTTGGAACAGTAGGATCTATTCCCAGTCCCAGATAAGCTAAAGTAATCTCCATGCCAATGGCCCATGACATGTTGTTAATCAATGTGGCCAGCACCACGGGTAAAAGATAAGGTAAATATTGCTTTAATATAAGTTTTAAAGTGCTCATACCGGAAAATATACTGGTAAAAGTAAACTCCCGTTCTCGAAGACTCAAAACCTGTGAGCGGATTACTCTGGCATCCCAAGCCCATGAAAAAAAGGCAAGCAAAAGACCCAAATTTACAAGGTATCTTACCCACTCTCGAAGGATTGTAGAAATGAGGATAAGGACCACCAAAAAAGGCAAAACCATAGTAGTATCCCCCATACACATTAACACTCGATCGATGATTCCTCCTTTATAACCGGCACTCATTCCCACGACAACAGCAATGATACGAGAGACCACAGAGGCAACAATAGCTATGGTTAGGGAATTTCTTATTGCAAAGGTAAGCTGCCAAAATACATCCTGACCTAACCAGTTAGTACCTAAGGGGTGTTCCCAGGAAGGGGGACGGCTTCTTGGCGTCTGATACATTCTTTGAGGATGATAGGGGGAAAAAGCCGAAAGAATCACAAGAGATAAAATTATACAAAGCAGGGCAAAAACAACGGCGAATCTATAATCTCTAAGCAAATCACGGAATAATCCAAACATCCTCAAGAAAATCCCCCTATTTGTAACGTATTCTTGGATCCACTAAGGGATAAAGAAGATCGAGAAACAAAATGGATGTAGCAACTGCGACCACGGAGAACACCAAGATTCCCATGATCAAGTTATAATCTGCTTTAACAACGGCATTATAAAGAAGCAATCCTACACCTGGATAAGTAAAAACCATCTCTGTAATTAAAGCTCCGCTAAATATAAAACCAAATTGTAGGCCAAGTTGTGTAACCATGGGTAGCATTGCATTACGGATAATGTAGCGAAAGGCAATAATTCTTTTTTTCACACCTGTAGCTTCCGCATATCTTACATAATCCTCTGCACGAACACTTTGGACAATGAGCTTCATGCTTTGAAACTGCCATGCTACTCCAACAATAATTAGTGTTAGTGCAGGGAGGGTCCCGTGTAATAAAATATTTCTGATAGTTTCAAGGTTAAAAGAGAATTCTCTACCAATTCCCATCCCTCCGCCCAGGGGGAAAAGGGGGATTATATATCCAAAAAAAATAAGGCATATAATGGCCATGATATAATAAGGAATTGGTCTTATAAGCATAACAATATCATCCAAGATCTCCGCCCACCGGCCTCGGTAATAACCGGCTATCCCTCCAACTAAGACTGCGATAATCCAGCTAAATACTGTGGTGAGAGAGAGGAGTCCAATTGTCCAGGGAAGGTGGGAAGCTATCAGCTCACTGACAGGTGTAGGATACTGAGCAAGGGAGGGACCGAAATCCCCTGTGAACAGCCGTCGCCAGAATCCCGTGTATTGCTGCAAAAGTGTTCCCTTAAGGCCATAAAGTTCTCTCAAAGTATTTATTATTTGCTCCAGCTGTTCCGGAGGTATATAAGCCCCAAATGTTTGATACTGAGCAATTTGCTCTTCAACGGGATCCAAAGGCATAAGACGGGGAAGCACAAACACTGCTGTAAGTCCCAAAAAGAGAACCAAAAAATAGTGTATTAGCCTTGGGATAAGATAAGTTTTCACAAACGCCATTTTTCTTTTCTTTCACCGAAGAGCCCTAGGCAGGAAGTTTCCTGTCTAGGGCAATTATCTACAACTTACCTGCGACCAGTTGACTTAAGGTGGTGTAGTATATATTTTACCTGCGGCCATGTTGTAAAGTTGTCGCTACGAGCATAGTCATTTTCTGGACTGGGCCAGTTTGTCCAGTAATACTCATCAAAAACAATAGCAATAGGAGTATTAAGAAGAGGTACACCAATCATCTCCTCCATGGTGATCTTTAATCCTTCAAGTCCCAGACTGATTATTTTTTCTTTATCCTCCCAGGGGGTAAGCTCCAACTCCTTAACAATCCGGTCAATTCGGGGATCAGAAAAGCGTCCTCGCCACCCCAGGGTTCGCTCGCCAACAGGTCGAACAAAGTCACTTCGGAGTGAATTTAAGCACCTATACAGGTCCGGGTGAAGCCCAAGAGGCTCTCCTAAGAACTCTCCATGGCCGGTACCGTGAACGTCAAACTCACCATAGTATGCAAGGCGGTTGGCATCTGGCGTAGGGAAAAAGTCTACATCAATACCAAACTTTTTCCACTGTTCCACAACTCCTAAAGGAAATATATAGTCCATAGATGTAGGGTCCGGGGAAACAGGCATTTTAATTTTCCATAAGGTTCCATCAGGTAAGTGCCACTTGCCATCCGGGCCACGGAAAAAGCCATGCTTCTTAAGCAGCTTTTCTGCCACGTCTGGGGCATATTTCCACCATCCGTAGCCTAAGGCTAATCTAACCGCTTTCTTGTCCTTGGGGTTAATATTAACTTCATAATTTTCTTTTGCCCACTCAAGTAGCCGGAAAGGCGCCTCCGGATCCCAGGGCTTGAAGGTCTGACCATCTCCCAAATCCAGTGTAAGTTCTTCTAACCAAGGTTCCAAAGGTTTAAAGTACCACTCATAAAAGGTGGGGTTAACGACCAACGGGAAAGCAGGACTCATGGCTGCCATTCCATCATAGGTAAAGATGGTATATTCCACAATGTCAATCGCCAAAGCAAGGGCCCAACGCACATCTTTAACCTTGTAGGGATACTTAAGATGATTAAATGCAGGCCCTCTTACAGAAATATCCCGCGGATCAATAAAAGGCCACACCCTGCGATACCCTCGGGTAGTTTTCCCCTTTCTGATCAGAAGAATCATCTGCTCCGCAGTACCCTGAATCACATCAAGCTCGTGTTTTCGCATGGCCATAA
>QMPZ01000045.1 GCA_003648815.1 Candidatus Aerophobota bacterium
TCCTTGGTTATGGAGATCACAATGCTTTTTTCTATTTTCTCCTGAGGGGTTGTGGTGGTGGGCAGGTTCACCCTTATTCCCTGGCCAATTCTGGCAAAGGTGGTGGTAACCATAAAAAAGATGAGGAGCAAAAACACCACATCGATAAGAGGGGTAAGGTCAAAGGCTACTCTTTTTTGCCTTTCCGGACGTCGAAAGCGCATCGCTTACCTCCTCATCAAGGATTCCAGAAATTCGCTGGAGGCATTTTCTAATTTGCGAACGAGCCTATCTGTGCGATGAGTAAAGTAGTTATAAAATATCAGTCCAGGAATGGCTATACTAAGGCCCACTGCGGTGGTAATTAACGCCTCAGCAATCCCTCCTGCTAAAGCCCCTGGCTGGCCTACTCCCTGAGCAGCAATCACGTTAAAGGCTTTTATCATTCCCATTACCGTTCCCAACAGGCCCAGAAGGGGTGATATGGTGACAACTGTTCCTAAAATTCTCAGGTTCTTCTCCAGCGAGGGCACCTCCAGGTGTCCGGCATCTTCAATGGCTTCCTTGATCTCCTCCTTGCTTCTGTCCTTTCTCTTGATCCCTGCCTGTAGTATACGAGCTAAAGGAGAAGGCGTCATCTCACAAAGAGCGGTGATCTTATCCAGCTTTCTATCGTCCTCGCTTTCCAGAATTGCTCGCATTGCCTCTATAAACCTGTCTGCCCTCCTTTCGATCATCCCTAAACTTATGAACCTCTCGATGATGATGGCCAGGGCGAGGATGGAACATATCCCCAGAGGGATCATCAGCCATCCACCCTTTATCAGGATCTCAAGCATATGCCGCCTCCCTGTCTTATTCTACTACGCGAGCTCTCTTTGTCAAACCGGTCCGGCCAATGTCCCTGCGGTAATACATCCCCTCAAAATAAACCTTGCTCACCGCTCGATAGACATCCTGCACAGATCTTTTCAAGCTATCAGCCAGAGCGGTAACTCCTATCACCCGTCCTCCAGAGGTCACCAGCTTTCCATTCTCCTTCTTTACCCCTGCAAAGAAGGGAAAGACATTTTTTATCCGGGCCAGGTTCTCCAGTCCCTGGATCTCCTTTCCCTTCTCGTATTTACCCGGATATCCGCGTGAAGCTAAGATCACGCAGACCGCTGCATGATGACGCCATTCAAGATTTATCTTATACAAGTTTCCCGTATGCACCGCCCAAAGCACCTCTAACAGGTCATTTTTTAACCGGGGAAGAGTGACCTGGGTTTCAGGGTCCCCGAACCGAACGTTAAACTCCAAGACCCTGGGCTCTCCCTTTTCAATCATCAGCCCGGCATATAAGACTCCCTTATATTCTCTTCCCTCTTCCTTCATTCCCCGCAAAGTGGGAACGATTATCCTTCTTAATATTTTCTCATATAGAGAGGGCGAAATGGGAGCAGGTGAGAAGGCACCCATTCCCCCTGTATTGGGACCCTTATCTCCGTCGTAGATTCTTTTGTGGTCTCGGGATGAGATGAGGGGTTTGATGCTCTTTCCGTCAGTGAGGACGAAAAATGAGATTTCCTTTCCCCGAAGCCTCTCCTCAACCACTATTCTCCTGCCCGCCTCGCCAAAGGCCTTTTTCCTCATAATAAGCTCTATGGCCTCTATAGCCTCTTTCTTTGTGCTGGTCACCAGGGAGCCCTTTCCAAAAGCTAAGCCATCGGCCTTTATCACCTTTTCTCCCTCTTCCTCATTTACATATTTGATGGCTTTATCAGGATCGGAAAATATCCTAAAGGGGGCGGTGGGAATGTTATGCCTCTTCATAAATTTCTTGGCAAAGACTTTGCTTCCCTCAAGCTCAGCGGCCTTTTTAGAGGGACCAAAGATGGCCAGTCCCCTTTTCTGAAAGTAATCCACGATTCCATTGACCAGGGGGACCTCCGGGCCGACGATGGTGAAATCTATCTTTTCCTTTACTACAAATTGGGCAAGGGAGGAAAAATCCTTCTCGTATTCCATCTGGCGACACTCGGCGATCTCGGAAATGCCGGCATTTCCCGGGATGCAGTAAATCTTGTCCACCTTTGGACTCTGAGAAAGTTTCCAGCAAAGGGCGTGCTCCCTTCCTCCCCCACCTATCACCAAGACCTTCATCTGTTTCCTCCTTTTTAACTCTTCAGCTAATATAAAAACCATCATCATAATACAAAATTATATGGTCGATGGCAAGGATGGTTAGTGAAGAGTGAAGAGTAAAGAGTAAAGAGTGAAGAGTAAAGGGCGAAGGGTGAAGGGTTAAAACCACCCATTTTAATGGATGGTTGCTTATGTCTTTTAGCGAGGCGGTGTCATTCCGTAAGGAATGCTCGAAGACACTTTAGCCACCGTAGACCTACCGAAGGTCTATAATTTTCAGAAAGGGAGAGTCTCTGAGTAAAATTTAAGCCAGTATTCAGGGAAGGCCTTTATGTAAAACTTAATTGAGTACTCGGTCTCCGGCTTTCTTTGATAGGAAAGCTGGGCAGCCCAGCAGTGTAGGTCTCGCCAGAGGAAATATCTTTCCTCAGAGAGCTCATCTTTCAGCATATCATAACACCTGTATCCGGAAAGCTTCCACTTTTTTCCCAAACTGAGTTCTCCCTGAAGGATAAAATCGTCTATGTCTTCATCTACATCCTTCTTTATTCCTATATTCAGGTGCCAGCTTTTACCTTTCAAATCAAGGGCGCCTGTCAGCTTTGTGTATCTTCTCTCAGGGTAGTCATAAAGAAAGTAAAGGTCTATATAACTTAGAAGGGAAACAGGTGGGGTCAGATGAAATCTTCCCTCAAGAGAAGAAAATCCTTTCCTTTCCTCAATTAAATCATATCCGAGAGTCAAACTTGCCGTCAGGAGTGATTTTTCCTTGTAATAAAGCTTATTTTCAACTCCCAGCTTTATCAAATTTGGCGGGTGAATATCCTCGGTTTTCTTCTCATAATCTTCCAGATCGAATGGCAGCCTGAACTCATCTTTTTCCTCGGTCGAATGATAATAGGTAAGGGTCGGCTTAAGCGTGTAGGTATATCTTTCCTTATCACCACCATTAACCTGAAGAAAGGTGCTCAGCTCCTGGTAAGGTATTCTTCGGCAGCCATCTTTCCCTTCTCTATCCTTATAGTAAAATAGATGATAACCTGCTTTTGGCTCAACCTGAAGGCAGCTGAAGGCGGTGAAAGGATAAAAAATTTCAAGAAAACCGTCGGTACGGATGAGTTCGTCTTTCCCCTTTTTAAAGTTGGCAGCTTCCATTCCCCTTCCGAGGTAAAGACCTGTTCCCTTTATCTTTTGAGCAGGAAAGGTGAGTGTAATCTGTGGTAGGCGTTGGATGGATTCCTCGAAGTTGAATGGATTTACCTCAGCTTCAAGCAAAAAGTTGGCGTTGTAGCTACCATTTCGATAATCCAACGAGACAAAAGAAGGAGGAATTTCCCCATCCTCCTCGGGAAAGTAGTCCTCTAAAAAATCTTCATCACTTACGCGATTCAGATTAAGCTTCAAAGATGTAGTTTCGGAGAAGGAACGCTTATAGGTCAGTTTAAGTCTCCACCTCTCATCCCCTGTATCTTTTTCCCTGATGAAGTAAGATTTTATCTCACCTTCTCCTGCAGCTATCTTGTAGGATGAATCTATCCCTCCTGCCCATCCCTTTTTCTGTCTCCAGTCCAGATGGACAGTTCCTCTAAGGCGAGGGGAAGTGTAAAAATAATATCCTGTCTTTGCGTACCAGCCGGCAAAGTCGCTGTAGCCGGCACTGGGAATCATTATCCTGTTTTCCTCGCGCAGGTATCTTACGATAATCGGGGCCCAGAAGAGGGGATACCTGCCTATGTAAAGGACAGCATCTTTTGCTATGACCTCATCCTCGGGAACTATCCTGACCGACCTTGCTTTTATCCGATAATGGGGAGGGGTAAGTTCGCAGGTGGTAAAGCTTGCTCTTGAAAGCTTTATGAGCTGTGGGGATAGATATGCCTGATCTGCCCTGTAAAAGATAGCTCCCTCAACTCCCTCGGGAGATAAGATTTTGCCTTCTTTGCTTGTCAGGTTATATTCAAGACTCTCTCCCCTTACCTTTCGCGTCTTTGTCTCCAGATTTACCTTCCCTTCGGCCCAGAGGTTAAAGTTTTTCATATCCAGTTTTATCCTTTCAGCCTCAAGCCTGACATCTTTATACTCCAAGACTACCTTCCCTTGACCTATAAGAAGACCGTCCTCTTTTATCCACTCAAGATGCTCGGCCTTAAAGACAAGCTGATGAGCATCCAATCTCAGGGTAAAAAGGAGGAAAACCGTGACCGAGAAAAGTAGCAGCATCCCTCTTTTCCAGGCAAGAGAGGTAAATTTCATTTTCTTCCTAAAGGGTGAATTTTTCCCCGAGATAGATCTTCTTAGCCTCCTCGTTTTGAGTAAGCTCATCTCTTTTCCCGGCAATGAGAATCCTTCCCTGATACATAATATAGGAAAAATCGGTGATCTGAAGGGTTTCCCTTACGTTATGATCGGTGATGAGAACCCCTATTCCCCTATTCCTCAACTCAAAGATGATTTCCTGAAGATCAGATACGGTAATGGGATCTATCCCGGCAAATGGCTCGTCGAGGAGAATGAAGGAAGGAGTGGTGACCAAAGCCCTGGCTATCTCAACTCTTCGACGTTCTCCTCCAGAAAGAAGATAAGCCTTTTGCTTGGCCAGATGACTGATTCCCAGCTCTTCAAGCAGGGTATTTGCCTTCTCCTCTTGTTCGCCCTTTGAAAGGCCCAGGGTCTCCAGGATGGCCATTAAGTTTTCCTTAACGGTGAGTTTTTGAAAGACGGAGGGTTTTTGAGGAAGATAAGCAAGGCCCTTCCTCGCCCTTTTGTAAGTGGGAAGATGGGTTATCTCCTCTTCTCCCAAGAAGATTTTTCCCTTAGTTGGCCTGACCAACCCCACGATCATATAAAAGGTGGTGGTCTTCCCCGCCCCATTCGGCCCTAAGAGTCCCACCACTTCTCCCTGCTTAACCTTAAGAGAGACCTCGTTTACCACGGGTTTTTTTTGATAGACCTTAGTGAGATTCTCCGCTCGCAGGACCAACTTCCTCCTCCTTCAGGGAATAGACCGCTTTTACCGGACTTCCCTCTGCTACGAGTTTTTCTGCACCTATCCAGAGGGTTATCTTGTCCGCGCTGATCTCGTTTCCCATCTCATCGTGATAATGAGAGTTGCCCTGCATGAGCATCACATCGTCCTCAGCGGTATAGGTAGCTAAATCACAGGTAGCCTCTCTTTTCTTATGACCATCACTCATCTGGACTATCCTCACCTTCCCCTTAATTATGACCTTGCTTAAGGCATCCTCTTTGGTGAGATAAACCTCGAGTCTGTCTCCCTCTACCAAAAAATCCTTCCAGCTGGCCTTTACCTCACCCTCGTAAATAAATATTCGATTTTTGTAATCTACCTGTTGCCGGGAGGAGCTGATCACAAGTTCTCTTCTGTTAAGTTCTGCTTCTGCAAAGCTCATCCCTCCAAAAAGGACCAAAGCTGTAGCCAGCAAAAACAAAATTTTCCTCATATCCTCCTCCTAATTTTTATATAACACGAGTGGTAACCTCCTTCTCTATCACTATCTGGGATAAATCAGGACTGGCGATCAACCCGCGCCCCTCCATGATGAGATTTCCTCTTTTAAAAAGAACCTTCTCGCCTGTGCGCAGCTTTTTCTCAGAGGATATCCATCTCAAATTGGAGGTGAAAAGTTTGGCTCCATCTATATGAGAGATCAGCTTGACTTTTCCTTTAAGTAAGAGGTCGGAGGTTTGATTGTTAACGAGGATCTTGTCTGCTTCCCCTTCCGAGGCAAGGACTCCTTCTTCAAAAAAGAAAATTTTTGCCTTATTTAAGATTGTACTCCTGGCAAATTCCGTTCCTGAATCTGCTCGAAGTTCCCAGGTTTTCTCACCTTTATCATTCCATTCTGTCAGGTATATCCCCTTGGCCTCAAGGAGGGGACTTTCCTCTCCTTCTTTTTTCAAATCAGGAGCCTTCCCTTTTTCCTCATGGCCCCAAAAAAGAAGAATACAAAATAGGCTCGTCAATCCAATCGCAGCTATTAAGACAGCCCTTTTCCCCATCTTTCTCTGAGCCTTTCCACCGTCTTCCATCTCCTTCTGACTATCGGGGGAAAATCTCCATAGCGCCTGAAGCACTCCTTCAGGAAGTCAATTGTCCTTTTATCAGAGGGATAGCCCGAGCCAAAAGATCCGTAGCGCCTCTCAAGCTGGGCAATCCTTCTGTCCCTTTCCACCTTGGCCAATATAGAAGCTGCTCCTACAACGGGGTAGTTTTCATCGGCAAAGTTCTCCACCACCAATTTTACCCTGATCCTATGAGGAAGAAGCTCCCTTAACCTTCTCTCATATGATTTAGGGTTAGGGGTAGGAGCATCTAAGAATACCTTCTGAGGACAGAACCTGGCTATCAGCTTCACCATACTCCTTAGCTCCAGCTCGTTTATTCTCTCTTTGTCTATCTGGTGTGGAGGAATGGCAATCCAGGCATATTCATCAGCTAAAAGCTCTATCTCCCTCTTCAGCATCTTGCGCCTGCGAGGACTAAGATGCTTGGAGTCCCTTACTCCTCTTTTGAAGAGTTCGGAAAGGTTTGTCTCCTCTATTACCACCCCACAAACGATCATAGGACCTATTACCGGTCCTCTTCCTGCCTCATCAATTCCCATAACCCGCAAGCTCTCCTCCTTAAAAGCTTTCCTTCATTCAAAGGTATTCTATCTTAAGGAGCCTTCTCTGTCAACTTCGATATTTTCCTGTAAGATATCGTTTTCTTGAATTTCTCAAGAAAAGTGATATAATCCTACTGAAGATGCGCCAGGTTAAATCTGAAGTTTTGTTTAATCGGAAGGTTATTTCCGGATGCTTTGTAATGGGCCTATACTGTCCGGAAATTGCTCGTAGTGCGGAGCCGGGGCAGTTCGTGCACCTTAGGGTAGAGGACAGGGAAGAGCCGCTTCTCAGGCGTCCTTTCAGCATCTACAGGGTAGAAAACGAAAAGATTGAAATCCTCTACAAGGTAGTGGGAAGAGGAACGAAGATTTTATCACGGAAGAGAAGAGGAGAGAAAATAGATCTTTTGGGACCGCTTGGAAAGGGATTTAAGATAGACTCCACGGTAAAAAGGTTGATACTGGTAGCCGGAGGAGTGGGGGTAGCTCCTCTTTACTTTCTGACAAGCAGGTGGGCCATCGCTAAAATGCGGGAGGTCATCGTATTCCTCGGAGCTGAAAGCAAGGAAAGGCTCCTTTGTGAAGAGGAGTTCAAGGGTCTGGGCACAAAGGTTAAGGTGGCTACCGAGAATGGAAGTAGGGGTTTTAAGGGTCTGATAAGTGATCTTTTCGCAAAATGGCTGTCCTCAGGACAGCTTCTTTCGGAAAGCCTCATCTGTGCCTGCGGCCCCCTTCCTATGCTCAGAAAGATAGCTTCCCTCAGCAAAAGGAGTAAGGCTGTCTGTTATGTTTCCTTAGAGCAGAGAATGGGATGTGGAATAGGAGCCTGCAGAGGATGCATAATAAGGGGGAAAAATGGGTATCTTCGTGTATGTAAGGATGGGCCAGTTTTTAATGCCCAGGATATAGACTGGAACTGGATGCCATGAGCGTAAAGATAGGCTGTTGCGGTTTTCCCGTGGCGAAAAATAGGTACTACAGGGCTTTTTCCGTCGTCGAACTCCAGAAAACTTTTTATCAGCCTCCCAAGCTTTCCACCGTACAAAGATGGCGCGATGAGGCGCCGCCTGAGTTTGAATTCACCCTCAAGGCCTGGCAGCTGATCACTCATCAGCCGACCAGCCCTACTTATCGCAGACTTCGTGTGGTCATTCCCGAGGATAAGAGAAAAAATTACGGCTTTTTCAAGCCCACAGATGAGGTATTCTTCGCCTGGGAGAAAATAGATCAGATCTGTCAGATCTTAAAAGCTAAGGTCGTCGTCTTTCAGTGTCCAGCAAGCTTTACCCCTACCAGAGAGCATAAGGATAATCTAAAAAGGTTCTTTAGTTCCATAAAGAGAAGGAATTATCATTTTGTCTGGGAGCCACGGGGAGAATGGAGTGAGAAGGACATAAGGGATTTATGCGGGGAGCTAAACCTGATCTGGTGTGTTGACCCATTTAAAGATAGACCTTTAAAGATGAGGATAAATTACTTTCGTCTTCACGGCAAAGGTGGCTATCGTTACCGCTATACGGACGAGGATCTGAGAAGTTTAAGGGAAATGTACTCTGAGGATTCCCTTTTTTACTATATGTTCAATAACGTATATATGTTTGAGGATGCTCGTCGGCTTTTCCGTTTGTTCAGGTGAAATTAAGAAGAGGATAAACCTTGAATGGTCTACCTGATCTGAGAGTAAAGTTGGGAAAACTTGAGCTCAAGAACCCTGTCCTGGTCGCCTCGGGAACTTTCGGCTATGGAGAAGAGTACGCCGAACTCATTGATCTTAACAAGCTGGGGGGGATAATGACCAAGGCGGTGACGTTAAGACCCAAAGAGGGCAATCCTCCTCCTCGTTTAGTAGAGGTCCCTTGCGGTCTTCTCAACGCCATTGGACTGGAGAACCCGGGGCTGGAGGTATTTATCAGGGAAAAGCTTTCCTTCCTGCGCAAATTTGACACTAAGATAATTGTGAACATCGCCGGGGAAAAAGAAGATGATTATCTTCAAATAGCCAAGAGGCTGTCTAAGGAAAATGGAGTAGATGCCCTCGAGGTGAACATATCCTGTCCCAATGTGAAGGAAGGAGGGCTTTCCTTCGGCACTGATCCAAAGGTAATTTACTTGCTGGTCAAAAGGTTGAAGGAGGTATGCGGGCTTCCTCTTATCCTGAAACTTACGCCGAACGTTACGGACATAAAAGAAGTTGCTAAGGCAGCTGAGGAAGGAGGAGCGGATATTTTATCGCTCGTAAACACCGTCCTCGCTATGGCTGTGGATGTGGATACTCAGAGGCCAAAGCTGGGCAACATCGTGGGGGGGTTATCTGGCCCGGCCATAAGACCAATTGCTGTAAGGATGGTCTGGGAGGTCTCTGGCGCGGTGAACATTCCCATAATAGGAATGGGGGGAATTATGAAAGCAGAGGATGCCTTAGAGTTTGTCATCGCTGGAGCCAGTGCCGTAGCCGTAGGGACGGCAAATTTCGTCGATCCCCGAACTCCCCTGAAGGTGATCGAGGGAATTGGGCGATACTTAAAAGATAAGGGAATTGATAGCTTTGCCAGCTTGGTTGGCAGCCTAAAAGTTCAAAGATAAGGAAAGGAGAGGTCAATGCTTGCCTGGATGAAGTTTTGTATCTGTGCGGCCTTAATTTTATACACCGGCTACAAGCTATCCTACTACGGCGATATCATCTGTGAGAAGACATCCCTCACCAGAAGTTTGATGGGGTTTGTCTTTCTCTCGGTGGCCACCACCCTTCCGGAGTTTATCACAAGTCTTGGCTCGATAACAATCGTGGACTCACCTAACCTGGCAGCAGGAAATGCCCTTGGCTCAATTCTCATAAACCTAATGTTCATCGCCTTGCTGGACTTAGTTCAGGGAAAGGGAGCCCTGTTATATGAGGTGAGCATAGACCACATCCTCTCCGGGGCTCTGTGTATACTCACCCTTACCTTTATGAGCCTGTTCATCTTTCTCAGATCTTACTTAAATGTCCGGTTGGGCTTCTTCAACTTTGGATTTGACAGCTTGATCCTTCTTTTGATTTATGGGGCGGGGCTGAGGCTTATGTTTGGATATAGCGACAAAAAAGAGGATAAGGAAAGAAAGGATAAAGAAAGCCTGCCCTCCCACAAATCTATTCGTCTGAAGGCAGTCCTTTTCAGGTTTTCTCTTTGTTTTATAGCTATAATTTTTCTTGCTCTGTGGCTGGCAAAAATCGGGGATGAGATAGTTGAGGTGATGGGCTGGAGTGAGGCCTTAGTGGGAACATTCTTCCTTGCTCTGGCTACTTCTTTGCCCGAGCTCATAGTCAGCTTAACCTCCCTTAAGTTTGCTGTGGATATGGCCATAGGGAACATCTTAGGAGCTAATTTCCTGGATGTTATGATACTTCCCGTCTGTGATATCTTCTTCCGAAGAGGAGAGATCCTATCCTATGTATCCTCCGTACACCTCATCACCCTGCTAACCGCCATACTAATCACGACGATTGTCATAATAGGGCTGATCTATCGGTCCCGCA
>QMPZ01000046.1 GCA_003648815.1 Candidatus Aerophobota bacterium
AGGGAGAAAAGATGGGTGGAAATTGAGCAAGTATAGCTTGATTTTCTAACAGGGTTTTGGTTTTGAATCACCTCTTAAAGCTCGTATAAATCCTTCTCGCTTAAAAGGCGAATTCCCTCAGAAAGAAGGGCTTTTTCCGCCTTCTCGATCTGCTTTGTCTCCATCAGCAGCACCGCTCTTTTCCCCGATTCAATGACAAATCCGCAGGCATCCTCAACATTAATTTTGTGCTCTTTTATAAGGCACGCTACCTTGTGAAGCCCTCCGGGACTGTCCTCCATCTCCACAGCTAAGACGGGGTTTAAGGCTACAGAGAGCCCTTTCTTCTTTAGTGCCTCAAAGGCCCTCATGGGTTCATTTACCAGAAGCTTTATCACCCCATATCTATTACCGCTGGCAATGGTTATCGCCCTTATGTTTATTCTCTCCTCAGTTAAAATCGCAGTAATCTTTTCTATTTTGCCCGGCTTGTTTTCAGCGAATACCGATATTTGTTGAACTCTTTCCATAATTTGCTTTCCTCAAGTTAAATTTTTCTTTTGTCTATCACTCTCTTTGCCTTGCCGGTGGTCCTGGGAAGACTTCCTGCTTCAACCAGCTCCACCTGGGGGGTGAGCATCAGCTCGGATCTCAGTCTCGTTCTGATTCTGTCCTCCAGCTTTCTCAGGTGCTCTAAGGAGCCATTGAAAAGGTCACCTTTGACCTCCACCCTTACCCTTAGCTTATCCAGATTTTTTTCCCTCTCCAGAACAATCTGGTAATTTCTACCTACTTCAGGAAGGCTCATCAGAACTCTTTCTATCTCTGAGGGAAAAACATTTACTCCCCGAACGATGAACATATCATCCACTCTTCCCTTCAGGCGAGCTATGCGACGATGAGTTCTACCGCATCTGCACCTTTCAGGATAAATATAGGTCAGGTCCCCCGTTCTATACCTTAAGATGGGCATTGCCTCCCTGTTTATGCTCGTTAAAACCAGCTCTCCTTCCTCTCCATCCTCAAGGACCTTTCCGGTGGAGGGATCAATTATCTCCATGATAAAATTATCCTCCCAAAGGTGCATTCCTTCCTTTTCCCTGCACTCAAAGGCAACTCCTGGACCATTCATTTCCGAAAGACCGTAGGAGTTGTAGGCGTCTACTCCGAAGATATCCTGAATTTTAACTCTCGTCTCCTCTGAATAGGGCTCAGCTCCTAAATAGGCTATGCGAAGGCTAAGATCATGTTTGGGATCCAGCCCCATATCCTCCATTACATCGGCTAAATAAAGGGCATAGCTGGGGGTTATGTGGATCACAGTGGTCTTAAAATCGCGCATGAGCTGTATCTGCCTTTCTGTATTTCCTGCCCCCGCCGGGATTACCAGAAGGCCCAACTTTTCCGCTCCGTAGTGAAAGATCAGTCCCCCTGTAAACAGTCCATAGCTCATCATATTTTGAAAAACGTCGTCCCTTTTTGCTCCGGTCATCCTCATCGATCGGGCGATAAGTTCAGATGCCTGGTCAATATCTTTTTGAGTGAAGAGGACAGCTTTAGGTTTTCCGGTGGTGCCAGTAGAGGTATGAAGCCTTATCACTTTTTCTAAGGGCACGCTTAAAAGGCCGTAGGGGAAGTTATCCCTCAGGTCCTGCCTTGTGGTGAAAGGTATCAGGGAAAGGTCCTTGAGGGATTTAAATTTGGAGGGATTAAGTCCGTTTTCCTTAAACATCTTTCTGTAAAAGGGAGAGCTTTTATAGACTCTCTCTAAGGTGTCCTTCAGCCTTCGAAATTGTAGGCTTTCCAGTTCCTCCCTGGCAATATATTCTATCTTATTGTTGCTAGACATATCTCCTCCTTTATGTTTTTCTTATATGTCGGTAGGGAAATGAACTTTCTCATCTCGCCCCGATGTAAAAGCCCGTCTCGGTCTCTTGAAGAATTTTTTCCTCCGGCTTTTGAGTAAGCAGACTCACCACTATCATGACTATTATGGAGACTATAAAGGCATAGAAACTGAAGTGCATCGGAAGGGGTTTTAAGAATTTGTGGATAGCGCCGAAGATAATAGCAGAGATGAGCCCGGCGAGCATACTCCAGATTGCTCCTTCTTTGGTGGCTCTTTTCCAGTAAAGCCCGCATAAGAGAGGAGTGACGAAGCAGGCCAGCATTATCCCGATCCCCATCCAGATTAGCCAGGCTAAAAGAGCCGGTGGTTTTATAGCTAAGAGCACGGTGACGACAGCCGATATGGCAACGAAGATCCTGCTGATCATGTTTACCTTCCTGTCAGAGGCACGCGGATTTATCAAGCTTTTGTAGATGTCCCATCCGATGCAACTACCGATGGTCAAAAGAAGTCTGTCTGTGGTGGACATGACCGCAGCCAAGATGACTACCCCAAACAGGGCCCAGATAAAGGAGGGCATTATATGCTCTACACTGGCAATGTAGGAGTAATCAGGATGGGCTAACCTCAAAGTTCCTTCGGCCACCATAGCTCTGCTGGCAAATCCGACTATCTTAATGAGGTACATTATCACCACATATATGCTGAAAGCAGCTAAAGGCGCCCACCGATAATAGCTTTTTTTCCTTGCCGTGAGGATATTGTTGATTATATGGGGGGCAGAGCCCAACCCCATAGCCAGAAGGAAAAAGAAGGATACAAGAAAGGCGGGGGTGCAGAAGGCATAGCTGGCATAAGGCGGATGTTGTTGAGGAAAGGCTATCTTAAGGTAATTTGGGTCTATACCTCCTAATACCTTGTTTATATGGGTTAGCCCTCCGGCAGCTGAGATGACAAAGGGAGCAGTACAGAGGACTCCGATGATAAGTATTAGCCCTTGAATAAGTGTAGTCCAGGCTACCGCATAAAGCCCACCCATAATGACGTAGACCATCACTATGCCCGCTCCAATTAAGAGGGCATGCAGGTGTGTTATTCCTAAAAGTCGGGTAAGGACTATGCTTATAGCCCGGTACTGGCCGGTAAGGTAAATTATCGAGGTTATGAGCACGGCCATTCCAGAGACTATTCTCATCGCCTTAGGGGAGTAGAACCTGTGAGAAAAATAGTCCTGGATGGTCATGTATTTTCTCTTCTGACTTAGCCGATGTAGTTTAGTTCCGTAGATGAGGATACAGATAGCGCAGGTGAGGGGAACGAATATCTGTTCCCAGATAGTGGGCCACCCTCCTACGTAGCCTAAGCCAGCCACCCCTAAAAGGGTCATTCCGCTGGTGCAGGAGGCGATGACCAGAATGGTGAACATTAGGAATCCTAAGGATCTTCCTGCCACCACATAATCCTCGGCAGTTTTTATTTTCTTGGATGCCCAGGCACCTATGCCCAATATCAGCACCAGATAAACAAGTATGGTTATAATTGTCCCTGCGGTAGCCATGGTTTATCTCCTCATTGGTTTAGTTTTAATCGCTGTCTTTATCTTGAAGGCTTATAAAATATACCCCATATTAGCAGCGCAACTATTATCCCTACGGGCACCAAAACCACAGTTAGGAAAGTCTTTAAAGGTAAGCCGACTATTTGCATTTTTTACTCCTTTCCATGCTATATTGTTTCATGTTATCATTTAACAATATACAAAATAAAAAAATTTTTGTCAATAGTCCACTAAACCACTGCATTACAAATTTTTTCAAAGATTTTGAGTCTTTTTAAGCAATTCTTCCGAGCATCTCCCTCCTCACCTCGTAGTTCAATGGCTTGTTCGAGAATAAATTATGCACTTCATCTATGGCGCACCTTCCTACCCTACGGGCGCCGTTTGGTGTCACTCCAGCTATATGGGGAGTGAGGATGACGTTGGGAAGTTTTCTCAAAGGGTTATCTTTTGAGGGAGGCTCGGGATCTGTAACGTCAATACAGGCTGAGATTCTACCAGTTTTAAGTTCCTCTATTAAGGCCTTCTCGTCCACCAGAGCTCCTCTTGCAGTGTTTATAAATACAGCCCCATCTTTTAGCAGCTTCAAGTTATCTTTGTTTATCATATGACGGGTCTCGGGCAGGCTTGGAGCGTGAAGTGAGACTACATCTGAGCTTGACATAAGCTCGTTTAACGTGACCTTTTTAACTCCTAACTTTAAAGCTTCTTCCTCTGATACATAAGGGTCATAAAGAAGTATAGATACGTCAAAGTTTTTGAGCAATCTTATCACGTTTCTTCCAACATGTCCTGCACCTATTATTCCTATGTTTAACTTATATAGGTCTTTGGCCCTGGAGTACTCTTTCTCATCTTTCCAGAGTCCCCTGCGGGTAATCTCGCTAAACTGAAATATTCTCTTTAAGGAAACTATCATCAGTCCTACGGTAGTTTCAGCTACATTGATGGCTATAACAGCTGCCGCACTTGTTACCTTTATATTGCGTTTCCAGACGACTTCCGTAACTACCGGCTTGACCGAGCCCGCTGCGTGGGCTATGAGCTTAAGATCAGGAGCATACTTTAGTATATCCTCACTTAAAGGTGGTGTTCCCCAGCTTGTTATGCAGGCTTGGCAGTTCTTTATGAGGCCTTTGGCTTTATCTTCGTCGATGCTGTCCGGCAGCTCTTGCAAGGGATTAATGTCGGCAAATGATTTTAAAAACTCTACGTCATCTGGGTGAAATACCCTTTTTGCTGAGCTCTTAGGCATTATTATGGATACTCTTGGCTTGTTCATAAGAACTCCTTTCAATGAGGATAATTAATCTGGAAGGATTATCTCATAATTTAAAAGTTTCGTCAAGAGAAATGATACTTGAGGGGGACACATCCCCCCTCAAGTATCCTAAAGGAATGGTCGAAGACACTTTAGCCACCGCAAAGGAATTGTAGCATTCGGCCTTGGTCGACATACTGGCAAAGCTTGCTTTGCCATTACAATAAATAGGTTACTTGTGGGTAAATTTCAGGAAGAAAAGAGGGGTTGACAATCTTCGATTTTTTGATAATATTGAGGAAAACTTTTGAGGTTTTTTAACTTGGAAAAATGGGAGTAAGGGTTCGGATTTTTAATAAGGAGTATAATTTGAAAGCGGACGAAGAAGATGAAGAATATCTTAGGATGGTCGCAGCTTATGTAGATGATAAGATCAGGAAAATAGCCACCTCTACCTCCGGTGGCGTTGAACAGATCAGCGTTCTCGCCTGCCTGAACATCGCTGATGAGCTTTACAAGTTGAAGGAGAGAAACAGGAGGGCAAAGGAGAAAATTCAGAAGCTGATAGAGAGAATAGATAAAGAGAGTAAATGAAGCCGTTAAACTGGCTTGATGTAATTGTTATTGTAGTAGTTATCTTTTTTGCGATGAGGGGAGCATTAAAGGGTTTATTTCGAGAAGCATTTGGCTTGACAGGCATTCTTCTGGGAATTGTCGTAGCCATTAATCGGTATGAGGCAGTAGGGCAGGTAATTGCTCGGGAAGTGGAAAAACTCGGTACACTTTCTCCTAAGGTAGTTAATCTTATAAGTTTTTCTATAATCTTTATAGGAATAGCTTTGTTATGCGGTCTGGCAGGAGTGCTTCTTCATAAAGTAGCTAAGTATTCCTTCATCAAAAGCTTAGATCAGGCAGGAGGATTTTTGCTCGGACTTTTTGAGGGTTCTTTGATATGTAGCATAGCCTTGATCCTTTTGAGCATTTCCCCCCTCGCTGATAGGTCATCCGGGTGGATGAAGAATTCCTTTCTCAGTCCGTATTTGCTCAAGGAAGGTCCCGCAGTATATGACAGCCTACTTTCCATTGTTCCGGGAAAGGCGAGGAAGTTTATGGAGAAGTTGGATAGATTTGAAGAGATGATGCCGAAAAAGGAGGGAAAAGGATAAGAATTACGATGCAGATGTTCGATAGACTCGAACAGGAAAAGTTTGAGGAAAGTTTTCTTTCTCCATATGCTTCCAAAAGCGGGAAAAGCAAGGGGCGGAAGATAAAGGAAAGACCATGCTCTTTAAGGACCGAGTATCAGAGAGATAGAGATAGAATTATTCACTCGAAGGCATTTCGCCGTCTTAAGCACAAGACCCAGGTTTTCATCGCTCCCTTTGGAGATCACTATCGCACGCGACTTACTCATACCTTAGAGGTAAGTCAGATCGCTCGCACCATATCCCGTGCTCTTCGCCTAAATGAAGACCTCACAGAGGCGATTGCTTTAGGCCATGATTTAGGCCATACTCCTTTTGGGCACACAGGGGAGGAGGCCTTAAATGATGTTCATCCTGAGGGATTTCGACATAATGAGCAGAGCCTTCGGGTGGTGGAGAAGTTAGAGGGAAGGGGAGGTCTGAACCTTACCTACGAAGTAAGAGACGGTATATTAAATCACTCTCAGAACAGGGAAAGGATATTAGATCCTAAGAGCAAGAACCTTCCTCATACCTTAGAAGGAGAGGTGGTGAGGATAGCTGATTCCTTAGCCTACGTTAATCATGACATCGATGATGCCCTGCGAGCAGGAATAATTGAGGAGGGTGATCTTCCCGAAGCTTCCTTGGAGGTTTTGGGCAGAACTCCGAGAGCGAGGATAAATACCCTGGTGCAGGATGTGGTTCGGCAAAGCTGGGGCAAGCCACATCTTGTGATGAGCAGGCAGATCCTTGAGGCATTTAATGAACTGCGAGACTTTATGTATGAGAAGGTATATTCCTCCAAAGCTTTGACCTCTGAGGTGAGGAAGGCATATGATATAGTGACCGCTCTTTACAGCTTTTATCTTAAACACATTGATCTTCTTCCGGCTTCTTTGAAGAAGACCATAGAGGAAGAAGGAAAGAGAAGAGCGGTGGTGGATTATATCGCCGGGATGACTGACCAATATGCCCTAAACTGTTACAAGAGGTATTTTCTTCCCAGAGGATGGATATAAATGGCTGATTATATTTCCGAGGAGCTGATTAACAGGATCAGCGAGGAGGCGGATATAGTCGAGGTAATTGGAGAGTATTTACCCTTAAAAAAAGCGGGAAAGAACTATAAGGCTCTTTGTCCTTTTCACGAGGAGAGAACTCCTTCTTTTGTAGTGTCCCCGGAAAAGCAGCTCTTTCATTGTTTTGGTTGTGGAGTAGGGGGTAACGTCTTTACTTTTCTTATGAGGTGGGAAAAGATCTCCTTCCCCGAGGCAGTTAGAATGCTTGCTGAAAAGATGGGAATACCCATTCCTGCTCAAGGAAACAGGAAAGAAAGCCTCTGGAAGGAGGAGCTTTACGGGTTAAATGAAGAGATCGCCCTTTATTTTCAGCAGAATCTTTGGAAGAACAAGGTGGCCAGGGGATATCTTAAAGATCGAGGATTCGATGAGGAAACCCTGAACGTCTTTAGAGTGGGCTATGCTCCCTCTTCAGAGGAATTTCTAAAGTTTTGCCGAAAGAAAGGATTTTCGTTTGAAAGATTAAGGGATTTGGGCTTAATTCTTCCTTCTAAAAGAGGAAAGGGTTACTACGCTTATTTTAGGGATAGGATCATCTTCCCCGTCTTTACCCCCCAGGGAAAGGTCTGTGGTTTTGGAGGGCGAGTCCTGGATAGTTCGTTGCCCAAATACCTTAATTCCACACAATCTCCCATCTTTGACAAGGGAAAGATTCTTTACGGATTAAATTTTAACAAAGAGGAGATAAGAAGGAAAGGGGAGGCAATCTTAGTGGAGGGTTATACCGATGTCCTTGCCCTTTACCAGGCGGGGATAAGGAATGCAGTTGCCTCCTTGGGTACATCTCTTACCCATTCACAGGCTCGACTTATTAGACGATATGCCGATGCTATCTTTATCGCTTATGATCAGGACAGGGCAGGAGTTGCTGCCACCTTGCGGGGAATTGACCTCCTCCTGGAGGTTGACCTGAAGGTAAGGATTATATCCCTGCCCGAGGGTGCTGATCCGGCAGATCTTCTAACTGAGGAGAAAAGAGAGCTCTTCATAAAGAAGAAAGATGAGGCCTTGCCGTACTTTGATTGGAGGCTAAACTTAGAGATTCCTCAAGGCCGAACATTAGAAGCAGAGGATAAGATAAGGGTGATCAAGGCGCTTTCCCCCACCCTGAGCAAGATTAAAAATGAGATAAAGCTCAGGGAGCTGATAAGAAAGCTGGCCTACCGTCTTGATCTGGACGAGTCACTGGTAGGAATGGAGCTTGAGAGCTTTAAGAAGAAGGGGAAATTTTCCCTTTCTGAACTTCCCAAAACGGGGAATGAACAGGAAAAAATGGAGGAGATGCTCCTTCGACTTATGTTAAGTGATACAGAGATAGCGAAGATGGTGAAGGAGAGATGGAGCGAGGACTATTTCAATAACCCCTCCTACAAAGCGGTTGCTCAGAGGGTGATTTCTTTGGTGGAAAAAGGGGAGATGTCCTTTTCGGCCTTGATAAATCAATTAAGAGAGGAGAATCTCTCCTCCCTCGTTTCTTCTTTTTCCTTATCTGAAGATTTTTTTAAGGGAAGCGACAAGAAGAGGATAGTTCTTGACCTTATCGAGGCCTTATATAGGAACAGAGGACAGAGAAAGATCGAGGAGCTGAGAAGGAAGATAAAGGAGGAGGAGGAAGAGGGGAAGGAAGAAAAGGTCAGGGAGTATCTCGATGAACTAATTCGCTTAAAGAAGCAAATCTTAAGCTATCGAAGCTAATAAAGGAGCTTTTATTTTTCTTTTCTATCTTAATTTGAGGTGATAATTAATGGGAAGAAGAGCTAAAGAGAATAAGGACGAAAAAAAGGATAAATTGGTACATAAAAGAGCGAAGGAAAGTCTTTTCGATGGTGTCCTCGAACCTGAAGGACTGGATGATGAGATAGGCGAGCTTTTCAACGAAGAAAAGCCCGAGATTGTGGAGATAGAAGGCGATATTGAGGAAGCTCCTATTCTGAAAGAGGAGATAACCGACGGGATAGGCAAGTACCTGCAGGAGATAGGTAAGACCCCTCTTTTGTCCGCTGAGGAGGAACGAGAGTATGGGAAAAAGATTAGGGAAAGCAAGCGGATCCTTAAGGGAAAAATTATGGAGATAGCCGATTTAATGGAAAAAAATCCTTCCCTGCGTTCCTTAGCAGAAAAGGAGGGGATAGAGGAAAAGGACCTGCGAGGGGCGAGAAAGAAGTTTCAGAAGGTAGAGAAGGTGGTCAATTTTTTAACGGGATTGACCGAAGAAAAGATAGACCTATCCCAGGATAGAGAGAAATTTCTCAGATTGCGAGAAGAGGTCAGAAGAGCCAAGTTATGTTATGATAGATATAGGGATAAGATGATCAAGGCTAATCTACGGCTTGTGGTGAACTTTGCTAAAAAATATACTGGTAGAGGGGTTCCCTTCCTTGACCTTATTCAGGAAGGAAATATCGGTCTTTCCCGGGCTGTGGACAAGTTTGACTATAGAAAAGGAAATCGCTTCAGCACGTACGCAAGCTGGTGGATACGTCAGTCTTTATCCAGGGCAATTTCCGATCAATCCAGGACCATCAGGGTACCCATTCATATTACAGAACTTATAAAAAAGGTTAACAGGGTGACTCAGGAATTAGAGCAGGAGTTAGGGCGTACTCCTACCACAAAGGAGATCGCCGACAGGTGCGGAATTTCCGTGGAGAAGGTGGAGAGAGTTCAAAAGGCGATCACCCAATCTACCTCTATGGATATGCCTATTGGGGAAGATCAGGATAGTCGATTGGTGGAGCTCATAGAGAACAAGGAGGCGACGGATCCCTTCAGGGAGATAAACCTGCGATATCTTAAGAAAGAGATAAATGAGCTGATAAAAGAGGTAAAGGACGACAGGGAGCGGGAGATATTAAAGCTTCGTTTTGGGACAGAGGATGGATGGGACTGTACCCTCCAGGAAATAGGTAAAAGGTATGGAGTGACCAGAGAGAGGATAAGACAGATTGAAGCCAAGGTGTTAGCACAGTTGCGGGAGATAGCCAAAAAGAGGATGCTGCAACAATACTTAGAATAAGATGAGTTTTCCGGGCCCATAGCTCAGTTGGTAGAGCAGCGGACTCATAATCCGTAGGTCCGAGGTTCGAGTCCTCCTGGGCCCATTTATTTTTTAATATTACTTTTTAAGGTGAGCTATATAATTCTTGGAAGAACATCTCCC
>QMPZ01000047.1 GCA_003648815.1 Candidatus Aerophobota bacterium
CCTTGAAGAAGTTGTCGGTGATCTTCTGAATGAGTTCCTTCTGCTCGGCATTCTGTGCCTGAAGCTCCTCTATCTTATCCTTAAGCTCACCGGTTACCTTGAAGTAGTTGTCGGTCATCTTCTTGATGGTCTTTTCCTTTTCAGCGCTAACTTTTTTAAGACGATCGATCTCTTTTTCCAATGTCCCTGTAACCTCAAAAAAGTTATCCTTTAGTTTCTCGATAATTGTTATTTGATCAGCTATAGCTGCCTTCGCCTCTGCTAATTGCTTCTCTAAAGACTCCTGCTGTGCCCCAGCAGAGACTCCCATACACATTATAACTCCCCATATTAGACACCCTATCAATCCATTATACAATAACTTTCTTTTCTTGGTTAACATTTCTGAAACCTCCTTTTTTTCTTGAATGCCTTAGAACATTTTAAGATTTTCTCACCATCACCTCCCTCTTGTTGATTTTCTTCCTCTTTACGCTCTCATGCCACTCTTCCTCATAGGTATGTTAACACACCCTCAATAAATGTCAAGATGATAACATGACATAGGGTATATTTGAGGGAGGAAACGTTCCCGGGTCTTCGGCCTACTCCACCACATATAATTTAGAAACTCCTAAATGTCAAGCAAAAACATTTAAGAAGAAATTCTCTGAGATCCCGGCTTAAAGGACCTTTCCTATCCGCCTGACTGCCTCGCTTATTCTTTGCTCACCTTCAACCAGGGCAAACCTTACATAGCCTTCGCCTCCCTTTCCGAAACCTGTCCCAGGGGAAACCACTACCCCTGTTTTTTCCAGTAAAAACTTGCTAAATTCTAAGGAGCTCATTGCAGAATAGCGAGGAGGAAGAGGAGCCCAGACATACATGGTAGCCTTAGGAGACTCAACTTCCCAACCTAAACTCCTCAGACCTTCCACCAGAATGTCTCGCCTTCTTCGGTAGGTATCACGAATCTGTCTTACACAATCCTGTGGTCCTTTTAAAGCAAGTGTAGCTGCTTTCTGAATGGCAGCAAAAATCCCAAAATCGATATAACGCTTCACCCGGGCAATGGAGTTTATGAGATCTTTATTGCCCACGACAAATCCTATCCTCCATCCGGCCATATTATAGGTCTTGGAAAAGGAATGAAACTCAATCCCTATCTCCTTGGAGCCTTTTACCTGAAGCAGGCTGGGAGGACGATATCCATCGAAGGTTATCTCAGAATAAGAAAAGTCATTGGCCAGGATAAGGTTATGTCTTCTGGCAAAGGAGACCGCTTCTTCCAAAAACTCCCTTTCTACAATAGCTGCGGTTGGATTGTTGGGATAACAGAGAAAGATGATCTTGGCCCTTTTCAATACCTTTCTTGGAACAGAAAAGAGATCTGGTAGGAAGTTGTTCTCTTTATTAATGGGAAGATGATGGACAACTCCTCCAGCTAAAAGAACTCCGTTAAAATGGACGGGATAAGCCGGAGTGGGAACTATGGCCACATCGCCTGGGTTGATAAAGGTCAGATAGGTAACGGCTATTCCCTCCTTGGAGCCAATTAAAGGAAGAACTTCCTCCTGAAAATCCAGGTATACACCATATCTTCTCTCATACCAATCAGCGATAGCCTTTCTCAGTTCTTCATCTCCTCGAGCAGAAGAATAACGATGAGTGGAGGAATCCATCGCTGCTTCTTTCAACCTTTCCACAATGTGGGAAGGAGTGGGCAAATCAGGATTTCCCATTCCTAAGTCTATTAGAGTATTTCCCCGTTTTTTGACTTTCTCCTTAAGTTCATCTATGGTGCTAAACAGATATGGAGGAATCTTTTTAACCCTTTCTGCTACTTGTATGGCCATATTCTCCCTCCTCAATCTATCTCCTCGGGACTGGCAATTCGACCTTTAATGGCTGAAGCAGCTGCCACCGCTGGATTGGTCAAGTAGACCTCGCTTTTGAGATGTCCCATTCTTCCCCTGAAGTTTCGATTGGTGGTGGCTACTGCCCTTTCCCCTTCTGCCAATACCCCCATATGTCCCCCTAAGCAGGGTCCACAGGTAGGGGGAGCGAGCACCGCTCCTGCCTCCAAAAAGACTTCCAATATTCCCTCTTTCATAGCTTCAAGGTAGATGGAAGGAGTAGCCGGGATGATAATCGCCCTCACCTCAGGATGAACCTTCTTTCCCCTTAGCACCTTCGCCGCCAGTCTCAGATCCTCTAAGCTTCCGTTTGTACAAGAACCTATAACTACCTGATCGATTTCTATCCTATCTATCTCAGATATTCCCTTAGTGTTAGAGGGCAGAGGTGGAAAGGCAACCTGAGGTTCTATTTTATCAACCTTATATTCTTTGATCTCCACGTATTCAGCATTTGGGTCGCTATGATAAAGCTGGTAATTCCTCCTCGCCCTTCCCCTAACATATTCCAGGGTAATTCTATCCGGTTCTATAATGGCATTTTTTGCCCCAGCCTCTACAGCCATATTGCACATAGTAAGCCTTCCAGCCATGGTAAGATTAGTTATCACCTCGCCGCCGAACTCCATAGCCTTATAAGATGCCCCGTCCACTCCTATGTCTCCAATCGTATAGAGGATTAGGTCTTTCGCTGTGACCCACTCTTTAAGATTACCTCTATAAATGAACCTGATGGTAGGAGGAACCTTAAGCCATATCTTACCGGTGATCATAACCGCAGCTAAGTCAGTGCTTCCCACCCCGGTGGCAAAAGCACCTAAGGCCCCTGCAGTACAGGTATGAGAATCTGCCCCTATAACTAAATCTCCCGGAAGAACCAGTCCTTTTTCCGGAAGCAGGATATGCTCTATACCTACCCTTCCCACCTCGAAGTAATTGATGATATTCTGTTCACGAGCAAAACTACGCAAAAGCATACATTGCTCGGCTGCTTTTATATCCTTATTAGGAGTGAAATGGTCAGGCACCAGGACAATCTTTTCCTCGTCAAACACTCTCTTTGCTCCCCATTCCTTAAACTTCTTTATAGCAAGGGGGGCGGTAATATCGTTAGCTAAGGCAACATCGACATCGGCTTGGATGAACTCTCCTCTTCTCACCTCTTTTTTCCCCGAATGAGCGGAGAGAATCTTCTCAGTAATGGTCATGTTGGCCATTCCTCTGTCTCCTTTCTTTAATAATACAAATGACCGTTTAATATTACCTTAATAGACAAAACTGTCAACTTAGCCTCCAAGGCCTCCTCTTCAGGCTGAGGAGTATCCCCATCCCGGACAGGAACATAATAGTGGAGCTTCCCCCATAACTTATCAAGGGAAGGGGCATCCCTGTAACGGGCATTATTCCTGCGGTCATTCCTACGTTGACGAAGACTTGGGAGAATACTAAGATAGCCATCCCGCCACTTAAAAGACCGGCAAAGCTACGGCCGTTTTCCAGGCTTATCTTCACTGTTCTGCTTATGATGATAAAATATAGCCCTAAGACGATCACCACCCCTATAAACCCCCACTCCTCGCCTACGCTGGCAAAGATGAAATCGGTGAACGGTCGAGAGAGAAACCTTAGCTGAGTATGGACAGCTCCTTTAAACCCCTTTCCCATCAGTCCCCCTGAACCAAGAGCGATTTTGGATTGGAGGACGCTCCACCCGCTACCAAGAGGATCCCTGGCCGGATTCAAGAAGGTGAGGATACGCATTTTTTGATAAGGACGCAGGGTAAAGAAGGAAAACGGGAAAAGAGCTAAGCCCGCTGCTACGATGAGAAAAAACCTTTTCCAGGAAATTCCAGCCAGAATCAACATTCCCAGCCACAGGGGTAGAAAAAGAAGAGCACTTCCCAGGTCTGGTTCGACAGCAACCAATATTAAAAAAGGGAAGGTAAAACAAAGAGAAATGATCACCTTCCTCCAGCCAACTTCCTCCTCTTTGGCTAATACCTTAGCCAAGACGAAGATAAGAGCCAGCTTGGCAAACTCGGAGGGTTGAAAGGAGATTTTGCCTATCCTCAGCCACCTGTGTGCATGAACCCCTTCTCCTTTGAATAAGACCACAACTAAGAGAATAAAGATTACCCCATATAAAAAATAACTAATTTTCTCCCAAAAGCTAACCTTAAAAAGAAAAAAAAGAAAGAGAAATCCCATTCCAATAGCTATCCAAATCATCTGACGGAAAAAATAATACCCCTGCTCGGGAAAGCTAACGGTATATAGATGAAAAAGTGAGCCTATGGCTAAGGCCAGGACGGAAAGAAAAATTGGCCAATCCATTTTGCCATGGTTAGAAACTGTCTGCATTCTCTTATCCTGAATTAGTAGTTAGTTGAAAGCTGAGCTTAATTAAATCTCAACTCTTCACCTTCTCACTAAAAACTTGCGAGAGAATCTTTCCAGCTATCTCAGCGGCGATCGATATATCCTCTTCCCTGTGCTCCACCAAGACCACTATGGACAAAGACGGATCGTCAGAGGGAGCATAGCCGATGAACCAATTATGAGGCCTTTCCTCCCCTGGAAGCTCTACGGTCCCTGTCTTTCCCGATATTTCAACAACTTTGTTCCTCGCTCGCCAGCCTGTCCCTTCTCTTACCACACCCCTTAAGGATTTCCTCAAAAGTTTTAAGGTGGAATGGGAAAGGGGAACCCTTTTTAATCTCTTAGGAGAAAACTCCTTGACGGTTCTTCCCTTTGAATCGACTATTCTTTTTACCAGATGAGGTCTGAATAGTTCTCCTCCATTGGCGATGGCGTTGATGACGTTGAGCATTTGAAGGGGGGTGACCAGAATGTATCCTTGTCCAATGGACAGGTTTGCCGTATCTCCCGGATACCAGGCCTCACCCTTAGCTGTCTTTTTCCACAAAGGAGTGGGAAGGAGGCCGTCCTTCTCCGAGGGCAAATCTATTCCCGTGGGCTCTCCCAATCCAAAATAACGGGCGAACTGAATTATTTTATCTACTCCTATCTTCAAACCTAACTGGTAGAAAAAGACATCACAGGAGTGGACGATGGCCTCTTCAATGTTTAAATGTCCATGTCCTTCTTCCTTCCAGCATCTAAAAATCCGGTTGCCGACAGGATATCTTCCCATACAGAGAAAAGTATCATCCTCATCGATTACTTTGTTTTCTAAAGCCGCAGCGGCAACTATTATCTTGAAGGTAGAAGCAGGGGCGTATTCTCCTCTCACCGCTCTATTTTGCAGGGGATTTTGCGGATCTTCTTTCAGGAGGAGCCACTTTTTCTCTGGTATCCCACGGGCGAAAAGGTTAGGATCAAAGTTAGGATGACTGACCATAGCCAGAATTTCTCCGGTATGAGGGTCTCCTATTAAGACAACCCCCCTTCTTTTTCCGAGTTCTTCTTCAGCAATCTTCTGCATTCTCAAATCAATGGTCAGATAGACGTTGCTTCCGAGAAGAGGAGTCTTTTCCGATATGGTCCTCAATGGACGACCATAAGCATCTACCTCTACCTGCCTACCCCCCTTTTTCCCCTGAAGATATTCGTTGTATACCTTCTCTATCCCCGTCTTCCCTATTAAATCCCCCGCTTCTACATCCGAAAAAGAGCCCATCGATGACAACTCCTTCCGGCTCACCTCTCCTACATATCCAATCACATGAGAGGCAACTGTACGGTGAGGATAACTTCGCACCGGATGGACGGTGATGATCGTGCCTGGAAATTCCTCCTCTCTTTCCAGTAAAAAGGTGATGGTAGCCATATCCACGTTTTTTTTCAGGGGGAGGGGCATGAAAGGATTTGGAGCTTGTTGGATCTTCCTTTTGGCCGCTTCTTTATCTATCCTCAGGAACTTTCCTAAGGAGTCAAGCAATTGGTCTACATCCTCGATATTGGAGGGAACCACGGATAGGGAAAACGAAGCCTCATCTCCTGCCAACCTTTCTCCGTTTCTGTCCAGGATAAAACCACGAGGAGGAGAGAGGGGGATGAGTCGAAGGCGAGAGCTTTCAGAGAGGCGATAGTATCTTTTCCCCTCTATAAGCTGAATCCAGATCATTCTGCCGACGAGAAGAAGAAAACCGCATCCTATCAAAAACAAAAGGAGCCTGCCTCTTCTCTCAAACCTTTCTCTTACTTTAAATGTATCTAACCTTTGAAACAAATCTTTCAAACCTCGCTTCTATTGCTTCTTTTAGTCAGGATCACCCGCTGCTTTCCAGCATAGTCTTTGATGATGCGTGGTATCTCCAACTCTCCTTCATTGATGATGATCTCCTTTACTGCCTCAGCCTGATTATAACCTATCTCCATAGACAAGATCCCTCCCTTTCTTAAAAATTTTGGAGCCTTATAGATGATCCTTCGATAAAAACTCAACCCATCCTCTCCTCCTTCCAGAGCAATCCTGGGTTCATTTTTGACCTCAGCCGGTAGTTTATCCATATCGCTGGCAGCTACATAAGGAGGGTTGGAAATTATAAGATCAACCCTTCCTTCCAGGTTCAGACCATTCAGGGGGGAAAACAAGTCCCCTTCAAGGAAAGTGACTTTATTTTCCACGCTGTGAACGTGAGCGTTTTCCATAGCTACTTTTAGAGCCTTTCTGGAGACATCTGTAGCATAGGCCTTAGAGTTCTCTATCTTTTTAACCAGGCTGATGGCGATATTTCCGCAACCCGTGCCTAAATCTAAGATGACGAAGGGGCTCGAGGAGGTAAGCTTTAAGCATTGAATTTCCTTTAAGGTCTCCTCTACTAATATCTCTGTCTCCGGGCGGGGAATGTAAACATCGGAAGTTACCTTAAACTTAAGGCCCATAAACTCCTGTTCTCCAGTAAGGTAGGATAAGGGAACACCGCTTGAGCGACTTAATATTAACTTCTTGAAAAGAGCAAAAACATCAGCATCGACAGGTCGGTCAAATTCAAGATAAAGGTCTAATCTGCTTTTTCCCAAGACATAGATCAGCAAAAGCTCAGCGGTCAGACGTGGACTGTCAATCTTCCTTTTTCCAAGGTAAGAGGTAGCCCATTCTAAGGCCGACTTGATGGTGAACATATTTCCTTCGCTCATTCCTTATATACTCGCCGAACCCCTTTACCCACGTTGGTCAACAGTTCATAGGGAATGGTGTTCGCCTTAAGGGATACCTCCTCCACGGATATGCTTTCCCTTCCCTGAGTTCCCCACAGCACCACCTCATCTCCTACCTTTGCCTCTCTTATATGTCCTACATCTATCAAGGTTTGATCCATACATATCCTTCCTCTCACCGGAGCCCGTCTTCCCCTGACTAGCACCTCTGCCCTATTTGAGAGGGAGTAGGGATAACCGTTGGCATAGCCGATGGGAAGGATGGCAATCGAGGTGGCCCGGCAGGTAACGTAAGAGCGACCATAGCCAATGCTCGTCCCGGAGGGAACCCTTTTGATAAAGGTTATCTTACACCTCAGACTCATAGATGGCCTGAGGGTAAGACTGCGAGAGACGAAAGGAGAAGGATAGTAGCCGTAGATTGCAAGACCTGGTCTTACTGCATTAAAATAAGACTCTGCAAGATCCAGTACCGCTGCGCTATTAGAGGCATGTCTTAATGGAGGATTAATGCCCCTTTTCTCCAGGCTTTCTAAAGCTCTTCGAAAACGTTCAATTTGGAGGAGAGAGAAGGTTTTATCTTTTTCCTCCGCCGAGGAAAAGTGAGTGTAAACTCCCTCTATTCTTATTCCCTCCAGACTTCTTATCTTCTCGATAAACGAAACTGCCCTCTCATAAGAGATCCCCAGCCTTCCCATTCCTGTATCTATGTTTATGTGAACACCTATCTGCCTCTGCAAATTTTTGGCCATCCTGGAAAGCTCTTGAGCCATTCCTTCTTCTACCACCGTAGGGGTAAGGTGGTAATGCAAGAACGCTTTTACCTGCCCCTTAGTAAAAGGGCCTAAGACCAGGACTGGAGTGTTGATTCCTCCTTCTCGAAGCTTAATTCCCTCCTCGAGGTCAGCTACTGCCAGGGCATTCACTTTTTCCCTTAAGAGAGCCTGGCTTACCTTGAGCATTCCGTGTCCATATCCGTCCGCCTTGACCACTGCTATAATCTTGACAGAAGGCCCTATCTTCTCTCTGATTTGTCGCAAGTTATGACGAATAGCTGCCAGGTCTATAACCGCCCACACTGCTTTATTTGTAGACAATTCGCCTTCCTGCTGTCTTATACTTGTGAGTGATCTTCCTCTCATTCACATTTAACCCTGTCCTATCTCCCGATATAAGTTCGCCATCTCCATAGCTGAGATAGCTGCATCCCAACCTCGATTCCCTGCCTTGGTTCCAGCTCTCTCAATTGCCTGCTCTAAGGTATCAGCGGTGATAACGCCGAAAATTATGGGAATTTCCTCCTTCAAAGCCAGACCGGCAATCCCTCGAGCTACCTGAGTGGCTACGAGCTCAAAATGAGGGGTTGCCCCACGAATTACCGCTCCCAGACAAATTAGTGCATCAAACCTTTTGCTCCTGGCCAGACGGGAAGCTAAGGAAGGTATCTCAAATGAGCCGGGAACCCATACCACCTCGATATCTTCCTCCCTTACCTGGTGCCTCAATAAAGCGTCTAAGGCCCCTTCCAGCAATTTCTGAGTGATAAACTCATTAAATCGAGAGACCACGATCCCAAACCTTAATCCTTTGCCAGTTATCTTTCCCTTAAAGACCTTCATTTATCCTCCTCCTCTTCATCATTCACTCCAATGTGCAGCAGATGACCTAATTTTTTCTGTTTTGTCTCAAGGTACCTCCTGTTGTTCTCATTAGGTCTTATCTCCAAGGGGATGCGTTCGGTGATCTCTAATCCATACCCCTTCAAACCCACAATCTTGCGAGGATTATTGGTCAAGAGTCTGATCCTGTGTAGACCAAGGTCAGCCAGGATTTGAGCACCAATGCCGTAATCGCGAAGATCAGCCTTGAACCCCAACTTCTGATTCGCCTCCACTGTGTCCATCCCTTTGTCCTGAAGCTCATATGCCTTAAGCTTATTCAAAAGTCCTATTCCCCTTCCTTCCTGATTTAAGTAGAGAAGCACTCCGCAATCGGCTTCTCCTATTTTACGCAAGGCTGTCTCCAGCTGTTCTCCACAATCGCAGCGCAGGGACTTAAACACATCCCCTGTGAGGCACTGCGAATGCACTCGGACCAGGACATCCTCTTTACCCTTCACCTCTCCCTTTACCAGGGCAAGGTGAACTCTACCCTCCAGAAGAGTCCTGTATCCAATTAGCTTGAAGTTTCCGTACCGGGTGGGAAGGGATGTGCAGACCTCCCTTTTGATCAGCTTTTCCTTCTTCCAGCGATAGCTTATGATGTCCGCCACGCTACATATCTTTAAGTTATGCTCCTTGGCGAAGGATAAAAGATCGGGAAGCCTTGCCATTTTCCCATCATCCCTCATTATCTCGCAGAGAACCCCTGCTGGATAAAATCCAGCCAGCCGAGCCAAATCCACCGCCGCCTCAGTATGACCTGCTCGCACCAAAACTCCACCATCCTTGCTGATCAGAGGAAAAATATGCCCCGGCCTGGCCAGATCCTCCTTTTTGGTCTTCGGGTCAATGAGGACCTTCACTGTCTGAGCCCTATCATAGGCGGATATCCCGGTGGTGGTATTACGCACGGCGTCAACAGAGACGGTAAAGGGGGTGCCCTTCAGGGAAGTGTTGCTCTCCACCATAGGGGAAAGACCCAATTCCCTGGCCCTTTTTGAGGTTATAGCTACGCAGATTAGTCCTCTGGCGTACTTGGCCATAAAGTTTATCGCCTCAGGTGTACAGCAGGAGGCAGGAATTATCAGGTCACCCTCGTTTTCCCTATCC
>QMPZ01000048.1 GCA_003648815.1 Candidatus Aerophobota bacterium
CTCTATCCTTAAAGGAGGGCCAGCAATTCCTATCTTTCTTGAATCCCAGAATCCATGTCTTGGCTTTATCCAGAACTTCCCTAAAATCCACTCATCCTTCTGGAACTTTAAAGTAGGTCGAATGTCAATCCAGATCCCGGGATAAATTCGGTGAAAGAAGGCATATCCTCCCTTTTTTAAGGGAATGACGCAGGCGTTCTTATCTCCAATTCCTGGCGGTGAGATCAAAATTGGTTTTTCCCACCTCCACCTCTTATTCAAAAAATCTTCCTTCTTTATCGAAGTTAGAGCAACTCCCGTGTCTGAGACATCATTTGCCGCCGTATAACACATATAAATCCTGTCTTTAATCAGGGTAAGTCTGGGGTCCTCGCAGCCGACGTTGGGATATTTACCCCATCTGCCCCTGTTTCTCGTCTCAAAGATCTCCGTGGGAGCATAAATTGGCTCCTCCAGCCTCTCCTCTAAGGTATAGCCATCTTCAGAAAACCTCGCATACCCGAGCGAGGAGACGTTATCCTCAGACATCGCCCGATAGACAAGATGAACCTTACCATCCAGAAAAATAGCAGCAGGGTTAAAGACGGCCTTCCTTTCCCAGGAATGCTCTTTGACCGCCTTCAAAATGGGGTTTCCCTTATAACGCGTCAGCTTCATCTCGTTACCTTGCATCTGGCAAGACATATGGCCCTATCTGCCGCACCGTAATAAAGCCACCAGTATCCATCGTGTTCTATTAGTCCCTCGGCGACTATATGGCCATCACAGCCGAAGACCTTCCCCCAATCCTTCCTTGGCGTAAGAACTGGCTCATCTCCCCTCTCTAAGACCTTTGAGGGGTCTTCTTTAGAAAAAAGCACCGCAAAAGGCTTATAAAAGGTACCTTCTCCCCAGCCATTGTAGATCATAAGTATTCCCTCCTCTGTCAATATGGGATTGGTCCCCGGCTCGATGGCCTTGCTGTCAAAGCACTCCTTTCGGGGATGAAGTACCGGCTCATCCTCCTTTTCCCAGTTAATGAGATCGTCTGAGTAAGCTATTCCTATCTTGCCACCTTCCCAGGGTCTTTCCTCTCCCATAAAGTACATCACGTACTTTCCCTTTATCCTCTCAGGAACTATAACTCCGGCCTTTACCTGCCCACTGTCCCAGTCCCTTCCTACCTGAAGAATCGAGCCGTGTTTTTCCCAGTGAATGAGGTCAGAAGAGGTTGCCAGGCATATGTTTCCCGTCCTGTATCTTGCGGAATTTCCCACGTAGGTAAGGCAAAACAGGTCCCCAACCTTCACTATTCTGGGATCTTCACATCCGTATCTCTCATAATCATATTCAGGGTAAATTACGAGCTCTGGTTCACCAGTAAAGTTTACCCCATCCCTGCTTTTTGTAAGATATATCCTCCCGGTAATTTTATCCGAGGTCATCACCTGTCGGTAGAAAAGATAAAAGACTCCATCCACCACTATCACCGCTGGATTGTATCTACCCTTTACGCCTGAGCTCTCATCAGGAGGAATAATGGGATTTCCCGGATAATCATCAAATTTGAGTATACTAATCATAAGAAAACCTCACTTTAATTAGATTTTTGGTTTTGCGCAACCTGCGAGTTGCCGCTACCAGCTACAGTCGCTCAAAAAGCTCTATGAACTTTTTTGCCACCTCAAAGCTTGAATTTTTCTTCACGAATTCCTCAGCCTTGCTCAGCGTCTCCTTGACAAAAGGCTTTTCTTTAAATATATCCTCAAGCTTTCTCGAAAAATCCCTCAAGTTTTTATACTTTATAATCTCAGAAGAAAAGTTCTCAACGAAGTTTGTCTCATAAGCTAATATCGGACACCCCGAGCCAAGACAGGCGTAAATGGTCGAGGAAACCACAACTCCCTCCGCTGAATCCTTATGAAGCACGAGCACATCTGAGGCATGGAGATAATCATAAAGAAGTTCCATTGAGACAGGTCCTTTTCTCAGCTCTATAAAACCATACCTCTTCTTAGCTACCTCAAACAGGTCATACCAATCCTGAACCTCAGTCAAGGTAAGAAACATAAGGGGACAGCTTTTCGAGAGTCTCTCCAGTTGTGGAAGAAGATGAAGGTGACGAAAAACTCCCAGGCCATAGTTAAATACTATTTTCTTGTCCAAGGGAAGGCAAAGTTTTTTTCGGGCCTCTTCTTTATCCCCCTTTTTCAGGGGGTGACAAGGGTAGGAAATTATATGAATTTTTTCCTCGGGGAATATACCCCGAAGGAATCTATCTTTATACCTCTCATCAAAGCAGACCACCGCATCAAAACAGAACCTGTAAAAGCTTGCATCCTCTGGAGCACCGCCCTCATGGATGACGAGGACGGTCCTGGAGCTTTTTCTTATTCTGGGAAATACCGAAAGCAAATCCTCCATGGGCATTCTCTCAAGGTTCTGGATGACAAAGACATCAAAATCCTCAAGAAAAGGACTCCGGTCAAAAAAATACCTTTTCTTTCCTTTCTCATCCAGGTGATGAGGCAAGCAGTAACATCGCCTCACATATGGCTCATCCTCTCGAGTTAAGGGCTTGTCCCATTCCTCAGGAGCGAGGACCTTGAGGGCGTGTCCCATCTGGACCCATGCTCTACCCACCAGCTCTGCATGCATGGAGACCCCACAAGCGGCATTCCACCTGGACATCATCCCTATCTTCATCTATTGCTCCCACAAAGATCTATAGGGTAAATGTTGCCTTAGACTTTACCCTTGAATATCCGCTTTACCTTGTCGAGGAACTCCCTAACCCGAGGCTGTCCATTTCCCCCTCCGAGTTCCTCGAACCTTTTAAGAAGCTGCTTTTGCTCGCTGGTTAGGTTCACCGGGGTTTCCACGATAATTCTCACCAGTTGATCCCCCCGCGCATTAGAATGAAGATAAGGGATACCCTTTCCCCTCAAGCGAAAGATCTTGTTGGTCTGCGTCCCAGGAGGAATCTTCATCTTCACCGGGCCATCTAAGGTGGGAACGCTCACCTCACCTCCTAAAGCAGCTTTAACGAAGCTAATAGGAACCTCGCAGATAACAGTATTTTCCTCTCTCTTAAATATAGGATGAGGCTTTATCCTGATTTGAAGGTAAAGGTCGCCTGCACGACCGCCTCGAAGACCGGCTTCACCCTCTCCCGCTAACCTGAGATGAGCTCCATCGTCGATGCCTGCCGGAATTTTCACCTCGACCTTGCGCACTCTCCTGATCCTTCCTGTACCGTGACACTCTCTACAGGGGTCTTTTATAATGCTTCCTCTTCCCTGACAACGGGTGCAAGTCCTGGTGATGGAGAAAAACCCCGAAGTTGTATGGACATAACCGGTTCCTCCGCACTCGGGACAACTCTGAGGACGAGAACCCGGTCTAACTCCGCTTCCTCCGCAAACTAAACAGGTCTCATAACGGGGAACCTTGATGGTCTTCTTCGTGCCAAAAGCTGCTTCCTCAAAGGAAAGCTCAATCTCATAGTGAAGGTCCCTTCCTGCATCTTGCCTTTCTCGAGTTCGAGTCCTTCTGCCGAAGAACTCGTCGAATATATCTTCACCAAAGCTCTCCCTTCCGAAAAATTCCTCAAAGATCTTGAAGGGGTCAAAGTCAAAACCGCCAAATCCAGCTCCTGCCCCTACTCCCTCTGCCTCTAATCCGGCATGTCCGTACTGGTCATAAATCTTCCTCTTTTCAGGATCGGAGAGAACCTTGTAGGCCTCTCCTATCTCCTTGAACTTCTCCTCGGCCTCCTTGCGGTTCTCGGGATTTCTATCAGGATGATATTTGAGAGCCAGCCGACGATAGGCTCTTTTTATCTCCTCAGGAGAAGCATCTCGAGAAACTCCCAAAATCTCATAATAATCTCGCTTGGTCACGCCTCATCACCCTTCCTTTACTCTACCTTGTACTCCGCATCGGATATGTCCTCTCCGCCTTTTTTCCCCTTATCTGAGCTATTATCCTTAGCCTGCTGTCCTGCCTGCTTTTTGGCTGCTTCCTGATAGACAGCCTGACCTAACCTCTGAGATACCTCGCTCACCTTCCTTATCTTCTCGTTAATTTCCTTCACATCACCCTTGTCCTTGGCTCTCTTAAGCTCCTCTATCGCCTCCTGAATGCTCTTTCTCTCTGCCTCGCTGACCTTATTTCCGTATTCCCTGAGGGCCTTTTCCGTAGCGTATATCACGTTATCAGCCTGATTTTGAGCTTCAACCTGCTCCCGCTTTTTCCTGTCCTCCTCAGCATGAAGCTCAGCCTCTCTGATCATCCTCTCCTTCTCCTCCTCTGAGAGAGCCCCTGTCTCCCTGATGGTGATAGCTTGCTCCTTACCTGTGCCCTTATCCTTGGCGGTAACGCTAAGAATCCCGTTGGCATCTATGTCAAAGGTGACATCTATCTGAGGCACTCCTCGTGGAGCAGGGGGAATTCCGGTAAGCTGAAATCTTCCCAAGGTCCGGTTGTCCTTAGCCATAGGTCGCTCTCCCTGAAGGACATGAATGTCCACAGCGGTCTGATTGTCAGCTGCAGTGGTGAAGGTCTTCGTCACCTTGGTGGGAATGGTGGTATTTCTCTCTATGAGTTTGGTGAACACTCCTCCAAGGGTTTCAATTCCCAGGGAAAGAGGAGTGACATCTAAAAGAAGAAGGTCTTTCACCTGTCCGGCTAAAACTCCTCCCTGAATAGCTGCTCCTACAGCCACCACCTCATCGGGGTTGACACCCTTGTGAGGTTCCTTCCCGAAGAACTTCCTCACCGCCTCCTGAACCTTGGGCATTCGGGTCATTCCACCTACCAGGATGACCTCGTCAATATCAGATGGTTTTAGCTTCGCATCGCGCAAGGCCTGCTCACACGGACCGAGGGTGCGCTCAATTAAGTCCTCGGTCAACTGCTCAAATTTTGCCCGGGTGAGGGTCACGTTGAGATGCTTGGGCCCGGATTGGTCAGCAATGATGAAGGGAAGATTTATCTGAGTTTCCATAGTGGAGGAGAGTTCGCACTTTGCTTTTTCCGCCGCCTCTTTTAGTCTCTGCAGGGCCATTTTATCTTCCCTGAGATCTATTCCATGCTCTTTCTTGAAGTCCTCAGCAATCCAGTCCACAATTCGTTGATCAAAATCATCTCCTCCTAAATAGGTGTCTCCATTGGTGGAGAGGACCTCTATCACCCCTTCACCGATGTCCAAGATGGAGATATCGAAGGTTCCTCCTCCTAAATCATAGACGGCTATTTTCTTCTCACCCTTCTTGTCCAATCCATAGGCTATAGCCGCTGCCGTAGGTTCGTTGATGATCCGCTCAACCTTCAATCCGGCGATGGTTCCCGCATCCTTGGTGGCCTGACGTTGGCTGTCGTTAAAATAAGCCGGGACGGTGATCACTGCCCGCTCAACCTTATGCCCCAGGTACTGCTCTGCCGTCTGCTTCATCTTTTGCAGGATACGGGCGGATATCTCCTGTGGCAGAAACTCACCCCTGTTCACCTTCACCTTCGCCCTGTTTTGAGAATCCCTGATTATCTCATAGGATACTCTCTTTTTTGCCTTCTCAACTGCACTTTCATCATATCTGCGTCCCATCAGCCTCTTTATAGAGATGATGGTGTTCTTCGGATTAATCACGGCTTGCCTTTTAGCCGGACCTCCCACCAACATCTCTCCCTTTTCGGTAAAGGCCACGATGGAGGGAGTAGTCCTGCTTCCCTCTTGATTGGCAATGACCACCGGCTCATCGCCTTCCATCACCGCCACACATGAATTGGTGGTGCCTAAGTCAATGCCGATTATTTTCTGAGTTACTTTATCGCTCATAGGAAACCTCCTTCAGCTTTCGACAACAAAATTAACTATAACTTGATAAAATTAAATAATTAACAAAATAAAAGGTCTTATCAAGCTACTCACCCTATAGCTCGATGCCACATATATCTGTTAGCTATCTTCGTTTTTGGCCTTGTTGACTTTCTTGTTTACCTTGACCATAGCCGGCCTGAGAACTTTATCGTTTAACTTATAGCCCTTGCGCATCTCCTCCACTACCAGGTTATCCGGGAACTTGTCCAGCTCAACCTGCATGACGGCCTCATGAAGATAAGGATTAAATTCCTCGCCCTCAGCCTTAATTTCCTGCAGCCCCTGTCTTTTGAGCACTCCTCTTAGTTCCTCAAGGGTCATCTTTACCCCTTCCACCAGAGCACAGATGTCCTTTGACTGTCCTGCCGAAATAATGGCCCTTTCCAGGTTATCCATCACCGGAAGAAGCTGTTTGATTAAATCCTCAACAGCCAGCTTCCTCATACTTTCCCTTTCCTTTGCCATGCGCTTCTTGTAGTTTTCAAACTCTGCCTTAAGACGCTTAAGATAGTCCAGATATTCTTCCGCCTCCTTATCTGCTGAGGCGAGGTCCTTCTCTAAATATTTGATTTTTTCCTCAGCAGAGGATAGCTTCTTCTGAACGCTTTCCAACTCCTTTTTCTTGCTTTCAAGTTCCTCTTTTGTCTTCAAGTATTCACTTTTATAACTTACTCGCTTTTTCTTCTTTCCTTCCTCCATTTTTTTCCTCCAGCATACGCCGACCCTTTAAGCTAACAGCAGTTCAAACAAATTCTTAAATTTTTCCATACCTGAGCTGTTCACTTTTAAACCGGGCTTAACATAGGGAGGGAGTTGTCTTGCGAGCTCAATTAGAGGTGAATTATCTTTACCTTTTCCGAGAGATTCCTTACCTCTTTAAGGGAAAGAAGTTTCTCCCTTCCACTTTTCGCACTTGCTACCCCTGCGGCTACTCCTAAGCGGGATGTCTCCTCCAGCTTCTTTCCCTTAGATAGCCCCACTGCAAAGCCAGCCACCAGGGCGTCTCCTGCTCCTACTGTATTCAAGGGCTTTATCTGAGGAGGAATGACCATCAACGTCTCTTTGCCTGTTATCACTATGGCTCCTCTTTTTCCTCTGGAGACGACCACCAGCTTAACATCGTTTTTCTCGCAAATGGACCTTGCCTCGTGGATTAGCTCCTCCTCAGAGGAAAACTCTTTCCCCATCAGCTGCCTTATCTCCTCTTCATTGGGTTTAATCATAAAAGGCTTAGCTTCAATTCCTTCTTTGAGAGGCTTTCCTCGGGTATCTAAAATGGAGATAAGGCCGTTTTTTTGTTCATGGGTTAACCTGATCAAATGATAATAAATATCATCACTTACTCCTCGCGGAACACTTCCAGAGAAGACCACTACCTCAGCTTCTTTTGTCAGCTCCTTAAGTTTATCCCTAAGTTGCGCTATCTCCTCCTCAAAGATGTTCGGTCCCCTCTCCACCAGATGTGTCTGCGTATCCCTTATCGGGTCTAATATGGTCAGATTAACCCTGTTTTCCTCTTTTATCTTTACAAAATCAGTGGCTATCCCCTCCTCTCTCAAACTTTCCTCTATAAATTTACCGTTTTTTCCTCCTGTCCATCCCGTGGCTACAGTCTTCGCTCCTAAGGCCTTGACCACGCGGGATACGTTTATCCCCTTTCCCCCCGCTATTCTCATCCTTTCTCTTTTGATGCCGTTAACTTTTCCAACTTCAAAGTTGGGGATCTCTACTACGCGATCAAGCGTGGGATTAAGGGTAACGGTGAGAATCATTTGTATCTAATTTTATAAAAAAATGCAGAGCTGTCAAGATGCGCAAAAATTTGTCAATGCAAAATAAAAATGTCATACCTCTGCCACCTCTAAAACATCATCTTCACAAGAAACATAACTTCTCTCTCGTATGGGAATAAGTTTGTAGTTAAGTTCTTCTCCTTGATAAAAGATATGTATGGATCCATCCAATCGTTTCTGCACTTCTACTTCAGCTTTAGCAAAACCAAATCTTTTTTGGTTGAGAGGTGACACTGGTTTATTTCTGGCTGGTGGGTAGGCTTATTGTGTCTAACGGTTTACGGACAAAAAGGGAAATCAAAGATTTCTCTAAATTGCCTTTGCAAATTCTTTTGTCCGCTGGTATATAAAGTGGTGACATGATTAAATCACTCCCCAAACAACATGCCATACCACATCTGTCCAAAAATGTATACCAACCGAAGCTAGAAATCCAAATTTTCTAAAGTAATAGGCAGCAAAGATTGAAAGGACTCCATTGAGAAGAATAATCTCACTCATAAGAGCAAGTGGCATTTCATTAACAATATTTAAATCAAAAAGAAGCATTACCGAAGAAATGTGCCCCAAAGCAAATGCAAGAGCTGAGAAAGCAGTGATAAGCCAAAAAATCTGATTTTGCCATTTCTTTTTTAGAACCACGTATGAAATAAGCCATACCCAGAACGAGATGAAAAACAGACGAAATATTAGCTCTTCTCCAATAGCAGCAGCTGCTGAAGCTACAAGGGAAGTAGGAAATGGTGGATGAGAAGGTGGTCCTAAGGTGTGAAATCGGCTCAAAATGGCATCGATGAGAATAAAAAATACACCAATGGATATCCCAACAACTACAGGAATCAAAAACCTCTGTTTATTAGAAACTTTTGAATCCCAAATCTCAGCAAAGCCAAGTTTTTGCGAAAGTTTCAATCCAATAAAACCCAAACCTCCATAAAGAATAAGCATGATAGCTGCATTCACAAGAGCAAGCACTGCCCTTGGAGCTGGAAGTTCTTGTTCTGGCGAAATTGGTAAGAAAGAACCTTGGGGTAAAAAGACATTAATCGCTGCCAGGATAGCAAGGGTTATAATAAGTCCAATGTAGATTTTCATGGATAATGATAATTTTCTCATGCTCTGTTTCCCCTATTTTCGTTGTGGTTATTTCAACCACCATTTCATATGACGTTTTGCGGACAAAAGAAGTTGCCGAAGGCAATTTGAGCGAAGCGTGACAAAGCCTTTTATCCGCTGTTATGTGCTCCTGATAGAGACGAGGAATGCGAAGCGTTCCGAAGAGTCTGCTTCGGAACGCTCATAGCTCTCTGGAAATCCAATAATTTTATTTCTATTAAAGACCAACTACCAACCTCTCTCTGCTAAACCATTTCGTAGCAATGAAATAAGTCAAAAAGGTAAATACTGCAATCACCAATGCTATCATAATGTTAGTTAAAGCAGGACCCATTTGAAGCATTCTTTGTAGGAAGAAACAGAGCAAGAAAATGCCCATTATGCCAAAAAAAGGAATAAAGGCGGCCACACCACCTTCTGCAGAACTTGGGAATCTTGATGTTGCTGAGATAATTAGGAAGGTAGCAAACATAATTAAGAGCGACCCTATAACCAGCAATGTAATCAATATTGGAACATCTACTGGAATAGGGAGAAAAGCAAGAATTATCACAGCCAAACACACCTCTACTATTAATCCAGTGATAATACACGCCAGACTCTTTCCCATAAAAATCTCTTTCTCAGAAACTGGGGCCACGAGCAAGGATTTTATCGTCTTCCACTTTATCTCATTTAGAAAGGCATTCATCCCCACCAGAGAAGTGATTATGGTGGGTATTAGCAGATTTCCCGATTTCTATGATCACTTTATTCATAATTCTCACCCATTACGCTAAAATAGACATCTTCTAAAGTCGGAGATTTTAACTCGGCTTTTATATCCGATACTTTCCCTGTACGAAGGATTTTGCCTTTATTTATCAG
>QMPZ01000049.1 GCA_003648815.1 Candidatus Aerophobota bacterium
GGTAACGGAAAAAACCCTTCCGGGAGCCTTAAGTGAGCTGGCAGGTATCGAAGTTGAGGAATACTCTTCCCTTCCCTCTGACGAGGAAAGCAAGGTAGAAATAGTTGAAGAAGAAATAGGTAACAAAACTTATAGCTGTAGTACGTGGTGTGATGTCATCCGGCCGAAAAAGCAAAACCTTTCGGCTTTTATGCCCACGGCTATTTTAAGGGAAAGCCAGCCCTTACCATCAATAGATACAACACCGGATACGTCCTCTACATAGGCACAATTATGGAGAATAAGTTCTATTATGATCTACTAACGTGGCTTCACGCAAGGACAAAGATAAGTTCTTCCTTGGAAGTTCCAGAGGAAGTGGAGCTGATCAGAAGGCCTACGGAGAAAGGTGATGTCTTATTTTTCCTAAATCACGGTGAAAAAGAAAAAAGGGTAAAGCTAAATCAAGAATATAAGGACCTTTTAAGCGGTAAGACCTACAGGGAGTTCATCGACTCGAAGGAAAAAGAAGTAGCGTGTCTGGTGGAAAAATCCTGATTTTCTTTGCCTAAAGAAGGGGAGGATGTTGATCCTGATTAAATACATCATCGGTTATCTCGTTGAGCACCTTCGAATCAACCTTAGCTCCGTGTAATTCCATCTTGGACAAATACTCCACGATTTTGTTCCTGTTCCAGCCGCCGTGTTTTAAGGCGAGGACATATGACTTAATATCTTCCCTATCTTCGTAGGTTAAATCTACAGCTGAATCTGAGGAACTTTCTTCTTCAGTCTCCTGGTTCATATCCTCATCGGCTAAGGTGCGAACAGGAGTTGAGGGTTTCTCTTCTTTCTCACTGCCCTGGATGTCCTTTTCTAGAATACTTCTCCACTCATTTGTACGCCTGGCAAGGGTATCAAGGGCCTCCTTAAACTCATCGATGGATGATCTTGCTCCCCTTATGATCTTATCCATCTCCTCTAACCACTTTACCAGAAGCTGTTTTGTCTCCTCAAATCGCTCTATCAGGTCGTTCAGGGAAAAATTGTTTGAAGAGTACTTTGAAGCTTTTTCTTGGGCTGTATCGGCCATTTAGATTCACCTCCCTCATCTTAATATTTTTCACTTTAATTTAACTTTTTCCTAAAAATTTGTCAAATAATTTCATTTGACACACCCATTTTGGATAATATAATGATAGTGAGGAAAAAGATGAGAAAGATAGGTGTCTTAACCAGCGGAGGAGATTCTCCAGGAATGAACCCCTGCATCCGGGCTGTGGTCAGGAAGGCCATCTACGAGGGGCTTGAGGTGATGGGAATAAAAAGGGGGTTCAGGGGTCTCATGGAGGGAGATGTAGAGGAACTACATGCTCATTCGGTAAGTGGGATTATCCATCAGGGTGGAACCATCCTTAAGACGGCAAGAGCTGAGAGCTTCAAGACAAAAGAGGGACAGGGAAGAGCGGTAAAGACGATCAAAAAGTTAGGAATAGAAGGGTTGATAGTCATAGGAGGGGATGGGTCTCTACGGGGAGCTTACACCTTAGATCGCGACTGGGACATTCCCGTTATAGGTGTTCCTGCCTCCATCGATAACGATATCGCCGGTACTGATTTTAGTATTGGATTTCTGACTGCGGTCAATACAGCCTTGGAGGCCATCGATAGGATAAGGGACACAGCCACCTCCCACAACAGGCTCTTTATCATAGAGGTCATGGGAAGGTCCTCAGGTTTTATCGCCCTCTGGGCGGGATTAGCAGGGGGTGCGGAGGACATCCTCATCCCTGAGAGGAAGACCGATCTGGATGAGGTCTGCAGAAAGCTGGAGGAAGGACGTCTTCGCGGCAAAAGCAGCAGCATCCTCGTCGTAGCAGAAGGGGATGAGGCGGGTGGAGCTTTTGAAATTGCCAAAAGAATTGAAAAGAAGATTGGCTATGAGACACGAGTGGTGGTCCTGGGACACCTACAAAGGGGTGGCTCGCCGGTAGCCTTAGATAGGATACTGGCCACCAAGCTGGGCACCTCAGCGGTGGAACTTCTGATAAAAGGAGAAAGGCGAAAGATGGTGGGACTGATCTCCAATCAAATTAAGGCATCTCCGATAGAATATGCCTGGAAAGAAAAAAAGAAAGTTGACCTGAGTTTCTATGATCTCTCACAGGTCATGGCCATTTAGGATGAAGGTAAATTTGATCTCTCTTGGTTGCCCAAAGAATCTGGTGGATAGCGAGGTAATCCTGGGGAGGCTGGGAGAAAAGGGATATTCCCTCACCACCTCGCCTGAGGATGCAGATATAATCATCATTACCACCTGCTCCTTTATTGAGGAGGCTCGAAGGGAAAGTCACAGGGTCATCTCTAAAATCGTCTCCCAGAAAAGTCCTCTTCAAAAGCTCATCGTATGCGGCTGTCTTCCACAACTGGAGAAAAGAAAACTCTTCATAAGATATCCACAAATAGATGCCCTGCTGGGAAGCGCTGATTTCTACAAAATAGATGAGGTGATAGATGAGATTCTGAACGGTAAAAAGCGTCTTTTTTCAGTAAATGAGCCTCGCTTTATCTATAACTCTTCCTTTCCCCGTCTTTTGAGCACTCCTCCCTCATATGCTTACCTCAAGATCGCTGAGGGCTGCTCCAATCGCTGCTCATACTGTCTCATTCCCTTTCTTCGCGGAAGCTATAGAAGTAGGCCTGTGGATGATGTGGTCAAGGAAGCGAAAAACCTGGCCAACCTGGGGGTAAAAGAGCTCATCTTAATAGCTCAGGACACAACCTTCTACGGAAAAGAGGCGGGAGAATGTCTTCTTCCGCCTCTTTTAAGAAAGCTGGACGAGATAGACAAAATTAGATGGGTCCGCATCCTTTATACCCATCCAGCGCATTTGGACTCCGCCATCATCCAAGCTATAGCCAGCTCAAATAAGGTCTGTCGATATCTTGACATTCCTCTTCAGCACAGCCATGATGAGATACTTGTAAGAATGAGGCGCCCTAAGTTTGAGGTAGCCGAAAGAGCAATTGAACAACTGAGGGAGAAAATCCCCGACATCGTCCTGCGTACCACCTTAATGGTGGGATTTCCCGGTGAGGAAGAAAGACATTTTAACAAACTCTTGAAGGACGTGGAAAGAATCAAGTTTGACTGGTTAGGTGCATTTATCTATTCTCCGGAGAAAGGAACTCCCGCATATTCCTTTTCCCCTAAGGTTCCCCTCAAGGTGAAGAAAAGAAGGTACAAAGAGCTCCTGGAGCTTCAGCAGTCCGTAACCCTGGAAAAGAACAAAAGGAGGCTGGGGAAAGTCTATTCTATCCTGGTAGATGCGGATAAGGAAGGACATACCGAGTTTCAGGCTCCTGAGATTGACGGAAAGGTCTTGCTTTCAGAAAAGCACCTTCCAGGGGAACTTATAAGAAAAAAGATCGTTAAGATAAGGGACTGTTATGATTTGGTCGCACGCGGATAGGCTAAGATTTGACAGAATCATTGAAACTCTTGAGAAAAACTTCTCCATTGAGATGGGAAGTAGCTATACACCGTTTGAAGTTCTGATATCGACCATACTTTCACAAAATACAAACAGAGATAACACCACGAAAGCTTTCGAAAGGCTAAAAGAGCAATTTAAGATAACTCCTCAGGAGCTGGCGAGCGCTGACTTAGAAGAGATAAAAAGGTGCATAAAGCCAGCCGGACTTTACAACGCAAAGGCGCGGAGGATAAGGAAAGTAGCCCGGATAATCTGGGAACAATATGACGGTGATTTGAGCAAAATCCTGAACCTTCCCACAAGCGAGGCGAGGAATATGCTTCTCTCTCTTCCAGGAGTGGGAAGGAAAACTGCTGACGTGGTATTGAGCTTTTGTACCAACAAGGGCACTTTTCCCGTGGACACGCATATTAACAGAATCGCCAAAAGATTAAGATGGGTGGAGGAGAAAGCCGGTTATGAGGAGATAAGACACTTCTTCGAGGATATGGTTTCCGAAAAACAAAGAAAAAAGGTGCATCTTGTGTTAATAGAGTTTGGCAGAAAAGTCTGTAGGGCGAAAAATCCTCACTGCAAGACATGTCCAATCAGGGAGGACTGCCAAAATGAGAATATCTGTCAATAAAAAAGAATATGAGGTTATCGAGGAGCCACAAAGACACATACTTGTTCCCACCAAAAAAGAACTTCACGGCTGGTGGCCAGGAAAGAGGGAGTGCACTTCTGAAAGGATGCTCATAAATCCGTATAATGGATGTGGGATAGGATGCTTCTTTTGTTATACTTTAGCCTTTCCCGGACATTTTCAACTTTTTCGAGAAAGCAAAGTAATCGTGGTGGCCAAGGATTTTGATAAGGAGGTCTCCGAGCAGCTGGATTCCATAGATGTGGCCTCCTGCGGTTATCTTTCTCCGGTGAGCGACCCCTTTCAACCTCTAAATGAGAAATATCGTCTTTCCGAGAAGATAATTAAGGCCTTCGTGGAAAGAAACATCCCCATTGAGTTCATCACCAAGGCAAAAGTTCCTCAGGAGGCCATCGAACTTATAAAGACGCAAAAGCACTCCTTCGGACAGGTATCCATCCTCACCCTGAATGAGAACTTAAGAAAGATCTTAGTCCCTCGAGGAGCCTCAACGGATGTTCTATTTCAAAACCTGGAGAGGCTCTCCAAGGAGGGGATCTTTGCTGTCTGCCGGATTGACCCAATCTTTCCCTACATAACCGACAGAGTAAAGGATTTGGAAGAGATAATCGAGAGAGCCAGATCTTCAGGAGTGACTCATATCATCGCCAGCGTCCTGGACATTCCCGTTAAGATAAAGGAGAATATTCTCCAGAATATAAAGAGATATTTTGGAGTGGGAATGGAATGGGATTACCGAAGACTTTACAAGGAGAACATCGATGGCTACCTTCACGCTGATATAGATTATCGAAAAAGGGTTTTCGATGCCCTGCGCAACATCTGTGAGAGGAAAAATTTAACCTTTGCCCTGTGCATGGAATACGAGATCAAGAAGGATGAGGTTCGGGGTCTAAACCAGGAGTTCATGAGTTCCCGGAACTGCGAGGGAATTGATATCCCCATCTATATAAGAAAGGAAGACAAATTCTATCCTGCCTGCGATTGTAAGGGCGACTGTCTTCACTGCACCAATCCTGTATGCGGCATTGAGGATCTGGCAATGGGTAGAGAGGGCTCGAAGAAGGACTGGCGACTTAGCGATTACAAAAGGTGGTCGAAGGAGTTAAAAGTTGCAGGATAAGAAGAAAATAGCCTACTTTGCCTCCTTCTTTGCCGCCTTAATAGTCGTCTCTAACATAACGGCGAGCAAGCTCGTGAGTTTTTATGGACTGGTGGTTCCGGTGGCGGTGATAGCTTATCCAATCACCTTCTTGATCACCGATGTGGTAAGCGAGGTATACGGGAAAAGAACCGCACAGATGATTGTAAATGCGGGATTTTGGGCAATGATCGGGGCAACGATGCTCATATTCCTCACAGTTTATATCCCACCCGCACCCTTCTGGAAGGATCAGAGCGAGTTCCAAAAGGTTCTGGGAAGCGTACCAAGAATTGTGACCGCATCGTTGGTAGCTTATCTTATCTCGCAAAACCATGACCTCTTTGCCTTCCATTTCTGGAAGAAAGTCACCAGAGGAAGGCACCTTTGGCTGAGAAACAATGCCTCGACGATGGTAAGCCAGCTAATTGATACCGCCGTTTTCATCTCCATAGCCTTTTTTGGAGTTGTCTCCAACGAGATATTATTTCACATGATAATTTCTCAGTACATAGTAAAACTCTTGATTGCCTTAGCCGACACACCATTTTGCTATCTTCTGGTGAGGCTGACCAGAATGCCCAGAGTACAAGAAAACGATGCTTGAGGCAAAGATATGGATTACATTAAGTTCCTCGGCACGGGTGGAGCTCGAATAGTTGTATCCAAACAGCTCAGGGCCTCAGGAGGAATATGGCTATCCTTGAAGGGCACCAACATTTATCTTGATCCTGGCCCTGGTGCGCTCGTCAGATGTACCTCCAGCAGGCCTTCCCTAGATCCTACTAAGCTCGATGCCATAATCCTTTCCCACAAGCATCTTGACCACTCCTCCGATGTAAACGTGATGATTGAAGCCATGACCGAGGGAGGTTTTAAAAAGAGAGGAATCCTCTTTGCCCCTGAGGATGCCCTGTCAGATGATCCCGTGGTGCTCAAGTACGTGAGGAAATATCTTAAGGAAATACAAATCTTAGAGGAGGGCAAGTCCTACCATGTGGGAAATATTTCCTTCTCCACTCCCTTAAGACACATTCACGGAGATGTACAGACCTACGGCTTAAACTTCGAGGCATCACCGTACAGGCTCTCATTTATCACGGATACTCGTTTCTTTTCAAAACTCCTCGAATGCTACAGAGGTGAAGTCCTCATAATTAATGTCGTTCGCCTCAAAAAGAGCAACTTAGATCATCTATGTATCGACGATGTCAAGAGGATAATCAAGGAAGTGCATCCAAAGGTGGCCATCCTCACGCACTTTGGCATGACCATCCTTCGGGCCAAGCCCTGGAAGATCGCAGAGGAAATGCAAAACGAGCTCGGAACAAAGGTCATAGCTGCAACAGATGGAATGAAGTTTAATCTGGAGGGGATAACAAATGGAGAAGATCATCGTCTCCATTGCTAAGTGTGAGAAAATAGATGACGTTCATAGTCAAGCTATAAAGAAGACAGTCTCAGAATCCCTTGACCTTATCGGCGGGCTGGAGACCATCATCTGTCGAGGAGATGCAGTTCTCATCAAGCCAAATCTCGTCACTGCTCGCTCTTACAAGAGTGGTGCTGTTACCAATCCCTACGTGGTCGAAGCTGTTTGCGAACTGGCCAGGGACGCTGGAGGACGGCGGATAATCATAGCTGATGGCTCTGCTGTGGGCTCAAGGACGGATGAGGCCTTCCTCGCAAGCGGCATAAGGAAAGTGGCTGAAAAAACAAGAGCCGAGCTGGTAGACCTGAAAAAGGCGGAGACCGTCCCTATGAGTATACCCAATGGCCTTAAGATAAAGAGAATCAAAATCCCCAGGGTCGTTATGGAGGCAGATATAATAATAAACGTTCCCGTGATGAAAACCCATGACGTCTTTCCCGCTACCTTAGGACTGAAGAATATGAAGGGGGTCCTGCGGGAAAACGATAAGAAGAGATTCCACACATGGGGACTTGCCCAGTGCATTGTTGACTTGAACAAGCTACTCCTTCCCTCTCTCACGATATTGGATGGGACGGTTGGAATGGAGGGCTTGGGTCCGACGAGAGGAGACCCTGTCAACCTGGGATTGATAATATCCTCCTTTGATACAGTGGCTGCCGATACGGTGGCTGCCTTGGTTATGGGAATAGAGCCTGAGGAGATAGAGTACATTAAGCTCGCCTCTCAGCAGGGGTTAGGATGTGCAGATCTTTCCCAAATTGAGATAAGGGGAAGAAAGATTGATGAGGTAAGACGCCCTTTTAAACAGGTTAAGCTGGAGGAAGAAGAATACACAAAAAAAGGAATAAAGATTTATGAGAGAGGAGCTTGCAGTGGCTGTAGACATGTTATGGAGCGCCTCATCGCCTCTCTTGAGGAAAGGGGAAAACTTTATCTTCTCAAACCCTATACAATTATGTTTGGGCAGACAGTAACTTTACCTACCACATACGAAGGAAAGCTGATTAAGTTTGGCTCGTGCACCAAAAAGTACCGGGGTAAGGACGACTACATTCCCGGCTGTCCTCCCCATCCGGAGGATGTCCTTGCCTTTTTTGAGAAAAAATATAGATTGGATAAAACCTTACTGCCAAAATAACCAAAATAAGGAGCTTTCCGATGCAGTTTCTCGTTAAGCTATTGATTAGTATTGGCATCATTGTCTTTTGCACCCAGATAGGTCGGAAATTTCCCACCTTAGGAGGGCTTATCGCCACTATGCCCCTGACCAGCGCCATCGTCCTCGTGTGGCTTTACTCGGATAACCCGGGTAATTTCAGTCTAATGGAGGGTTATACAAAAGGGGCTCTGTGGGGTATTGGACCAAGCATTCTATTTTTCGTCGTCGCCTATATCTGTTTCAAAAAGCACCTGCCGCTCTCCGTTGTCTTTCCCGCAAGCTTCGGAGTGTGGCTGATCGGGGCATTCATCCATCAGTGGCTGCTAAGGTAGTGCTTTTTGGCGGAAGGGGCGATGCAAGAAATCTTGATAAAATTGATGATTAAAGTCAACCTTGTTGCACTCCCCTTACCTTCAGTATAACGGGATGAGATAAAATGCCTGAATATTTTCTAATTTCGATATCAAATCGGAGAAATCTTGAATTATGTATAAAGCATGCTTTAGCGGGATTTACAAACAGCATTAATGGCCTATGGACATTCTCTGAAATCGATGTGGGAGATTACATCTCCTTTTTATATGGCGCAAGGGTTTACAATCTTTACAGGGTGATCAGGAAGGAAGCTTACAAAAACGCAGACAAACTACCTCCATGGCCTCCTGTAACATTTAAAATGTCCGGAAACACCTATTACTTTCCCTTCAGATTACATCTTAAGCAGGAGCGTGTATTAAGCGAACCTATGGTTAGAGATGAATTCGCATATGTAGCTGAAAACTTACTCTTAAGAGGTGGGTATAGGAAAACACACTTTCAAGCAGATGCAGTAACTTTTTACAATGCATCAAATATGGGAGAACCATTTACTGGTAGGAATGAAAAATTGAATCTACATAGCGAGGTTTTTTACCCCCAAAGTCGTCTTTAAGAGAGAAAAGCAAGAAAACCCAGAAAAGTTCTACTTTCAAGAACTTATTTTGCAATCTTTGGTTCGCAAAAAAATAAGAAAAACTATCTTAAAAGACACTTTGGATCATTTTAATATTAGTATATCACCAGAAAATTTCGAAATTTTGGGAGAAAAAGCCCTCCCAGAAGGATTTGTGGACGTTTTTATTAAATTAAAACACCCGCAAGGCTCTAACATTTATTTTTTGGTAGAAGTGAAGACAGGGAAAGTTCAATCCAAAGATTTTAAGCAACTCAAAGGATACATGAAAGAATTTGGAGCAGAATGTAAAGGCGGAATATTAATAGCAAAAGAGTTCCCGAAGAAAATATATTCAGAACTCTCTTCTAACATTTTACCCATCAAATACAGGTTCAATCAGATAAATAAAGATGGAGAATATACCTACGAACAGCTGTTAGAAGCACTAAATTTGGAGGTGAAGAAATGAGAAGAAAGCGAAAGTAAGTTTTTATTTTTGACAAAGGGGGTATTACTTACATAGTGTCAAGTATTTTGTGTCTGGCGATATTTTTCCTTCTCATCTTTTTCAGTTCGGGTTTTTCCTTGATGAATCCCCTGCGGACTCTCCTGCTCCACTTCTCATTTAGCTTGATTGAGTTCACTTGTCCAAAAACCAGATCAAAGAATCTCAAAAACGGTATTTTAAACGAGACGAATCGGTTCTGACTGATGGGGTCCACCTAAGGAGGGATATATA
>QMPZ01000050.1 GCA_003648815.1 Candidatus Aerophobota bacterium
ATATGATTCCAGGATAAGTTCCGCCAATCCTCTTAATTTTCCCGAATATGAGGAAAAGTTAGAGAAGAGCAGAAAACAGACAGGTTTAGATGAGGCAGCGATAATAGGAGAAGGGAAAATCGGGGGAAGGAAGATAGCGGTGGGAGTCACCGACTTCGGATTTATGGGTGGAAGTATGGGCTCCGTGGTGGGGGAGAGGATAACCCTGATCATAGAGAAAGCCATGGAGAAAGGATATCCTCTCCTTCTGATTTCTGGATCAGGAGGAGGAGCTCGGATGCAGGAGGGGGTAATATCTTTGATGCAGATGGCCAAGACCAGTGCAGCGATAGCAAGGTTGAAGAGACAAGGACTTCTATATATATCCCTTCTCACTCACCCCACCATGGGAGGAGTTATGGCAAGCTTTGCCAGCCAGGGAGATATCATATTGGCTGAACCAGGAGCCCTTCTGGGCTTTGCTGGACCTCGGGTGATAAAACAGACCATCAAGCAACAAATTCCTCCAAGATTTCAAAGAGCAGAGTCCCTGCTTGAACACGGGATGATCGACCTGGTGGTGAAGAGAAAGGAAATTAGACCTACCTTAATCAAGATCTTGGACCTTATCCTTTCATAGGAGGACTTTGGAACACCATCGATGAACTCTTTTGAAGATGAGGCTGAGCTCAACTCAAAACTAAAGAAGGAGGTTAAATGATGAAAAGGCCGGTTATAAACGAGGAGTTATGTACAGGATGCGGAGTATGTGTTGATGAGTGTCCAAATAGCTGCTTAGAGTTAAAAAACGACGTATCAGTTCTGGTCAGGCCGGAGGATTGTACCGGATGTGAATCCTGTGCAGAGGCCTGTCCCTCGGAAGCTATTACCATGGAGGAGAACGAATAAATCCTGAGCAGCTGATCGGAAGCTTGGGGGGAACATCCCCCTCAAGCATTAAAAAATGAAAAGAAGAAAAAGTCGACTGATAAAGATTGGCAAGGTAAAGATTGGAGATAATAGCCCCATAGTAGTACAGGGAATGACCAAGACGGATACAGAGGATATAACAGCCACCGTAAAACAAATTGAAAAGCTCACAAAGGCAGGAGCTAAAATAGTAAGGATGGCCGTTCCCACGAGGAGGGCAGCTAAAGCTATCTCGCAAATTAAGGCGCGGGTAGATGTGCCCCTGGTAGCTGATGTTCATTTTAACCATCGAATAGCTCTCGAGTGCATAGATCAGGGAGTGGACAAGGTGAGGATTAACCCTGGCAATATGGGGAAGGAGGAGATATTGCGGGTAGCAAAAAGGGCCAAGGAGGCAGGCATTCCTCTTCGCATAGGGGTGAACTCGGGTTCGCTGGAAGAAAAGTTTCTGGGGGAAAATTTGGACAAAGTAAGAGGATATCGTGAAGAAAAACATAGAGAGATCATAGCCAAGGCAATGGCGGAAAGCGCCCTGCAGGTCGTGAGGCTTTTAGAGGAAGAAAACTTTTTTGATATCGTCGTCTCTCTTAAGTCGTCCGACGTCCTCACCACTGTCCTCTCCTACGAACTTATCGCCGATAAAATTCCCTACCCCTTGCACTTAGGAATAACCGCCACCGGTCCCCCTCCTCAGGGCACCATCAAATCTTCCATAGGAATGGGCATGCTTCTTGCCCAGGGGATTGGAGATACCCTGAGGGTCTCTTTAACCGCTGACCCTGTAGAAGAGGTGAGGATGGGATATCAGATTCTCAAAACACTTCATCTATATGAGGCTGGTCCCACCCTCATATCCTGTCCTACTTGTGGAAGGTGTAAAGTTGACCTCAAATCCATCGTCGAGAAGGTCCTCTCTAAAATAGAAGAGATGAAAAGCCCTTTAACTGTAGCAATTATGGGCTGCGAGGTTAACGGTCCAGGAGAAGCAAAGGAGGCAGATATCGGGATAGCCTGCATGAGAGGCGGAGGAGTGCTCTTCAAAAAGGGAAAGAGGATCAAAAAACTCAAGAAAGAGGAAATGGTAAAGGTCTTGCTAAGGGAAATTAAGCTTTTAGCAGGCGAGTCTATAAATGGCTAAGTTCATATTCGTAACCGGAGGAGTTCTTTCCTCTCTGGGAAAGGGTATAGCTTCAGCTTCCATCGGGGCTCTTCTCAAAAACCGAGGAATTAAGGTAAGCATGCTGAAGTTTGACCCTTATATTAACGTGGACCCGGGAACGATGAGTCCATATCAGCATGGGGAGGTGTTCGTTACCAGGGACGGAGCGGAAACGGACCTTGATCTCGGGCATTATGAGCGCTTCATCGGAATAGAAATGCTCTCCTATAATAACGTGACGGCCGGCCAGATTTACTGCGCAGTGATCGAAAAGGAAAGAAGAGGGGAATATCTGGGAAAGACCATTCAGGTGGTCCCTCATATCACCGGAGAAATTCAAGAGAGGATAAGAAAGGTAGCCATCAAGGATAAAGCTGAGGTGGTCATCACAGAGATAGGAGGCACAGTGGGCGATATTGAATCCCTTCCCTTCTTAGAGGCGATAAGACAGTTTCGCCTGCGAGAAGGTAGAGAAAATACCCTGTTCATACACCTCACCCTTGTTCCCTATATTCCCTCAGCAGCGGAGCTTAAGACCAAGCCCACTCAACATAGCGTGGGTAAGCTGCGGGAGATAGGAATCCAGCCGGATATAATTCTCTGTCGAACGCAGGTCCCCTTGACTCAGGAAGCGAGAGAGAAAATCTCCCTTTTTTGTAGTGTGGAGAAAAAGGACGTCATCCAGGCCATAGATGTGGACAACATTTACGAGGTTCCTCTTCGCTTCGAAAGGGAGGGGCTTACGGATAACATCTTAGAGAAGTTAGGCCTGTCAGCCCCGGAAAAAGATCTGAAGAAGTGGCAAGTCTGGGTTGAAAGGACAAATTCCCTTCAAAAAGAGGTAAAGATCAGTATAGTTGGCAAATATGTGAAATTAAAGGATGCTTACAAGAGCCTGAACGAAGCCCTTACCCATGCGGGAGTAGCCAATGAGGTAAAGGTGAGGGCACGCTGGATAGAAGCTGAGGACGTGGAAAGGAATCCAGAAGTCCATCTTTCCGACTCTCAAGGTATTCTGGTCCCAGGAGGATTTGGTGAACGGGGAATAGAAGGAAAGATAATGGCTGCCCAATATGCCCGTGAGAAGAGAATTCCTTTCCTGGGAATCTGCTTAGGGATGCAGTGCGCTGTCATTGAATTTGCCCGCAACGTAGCTGGATTAAGGGAAGCCAACAGCACAGAGTTCAGCCCTCACACTCCTCATCCGGTAATAGATCTCCTGCCAGAGCAAAGAAAAGTCAAAAGCAAGGGTGGAACGATGAGGCTGGGCTCTTATCCCTGTAAGCTGAAGAGAAATAGCTTCAGCTTCCAGGCTTATGGTAGAGAGATAATCTACGAGCGCCACCGACACCGCTATGAGTTCAACAACCATTATAGAAAAGTTCTTGTTCAGAGGGGATTGAGGATAGCGGGGGTTTTCCCGGAAAGAAATCTGGTGGAGATAGTTGAGATCTCGGATCATCCCTGGTTTGTGGCTACTCAATTTCATCCAGAATTTCAATCCTCTCCCTTCTCACCCCATCCCCTGTTCAGGGATTTCATAAAGGCGGCATTGAACTTCAACGGACCGGCTAAGTAAAGGCAGCTTTGAGCTTACAGTTATCCTCAGGTGGCAAAAGTAGCCTTATAAGGAAGCAGGAAAGTGAAAAGATATCTCCTCTACTTAGCGGTTGCCACAGGATTAATAGCGATTTTCCTTGTCGGAGTTTTTCTTCTTCGGGAACGGACAAAGGAGCGCACCTATGAATCAGCAGCTGAGAGGATGGTAGCCGAACAAATTGAAAAAAGAGGGGTTAAGGATAAGAGGGTACTTCAAGCTATGCGCACCGTTCCTCGTCATAAGTTCGTTCCCGATGAGCTTAAAGCTTATGCCTATGAGGACAGACCTCTTCCCATAGGGTGCGGACAGACCATCTCCCAGCCTTACATCGTGGCCCTTATGACAGAACTGTTAAAGGTGGACGAGGAGGATAAAGTCCTGGAGGTGGGAACAGGCTCAGGCTATCAGGCAGCTATCCTCTCGCAGATTGTCAGGGAAGTTTATACCATAGAGATATTTGAGGAACTGGGAATCTCTGCCAAAAGGAGACTTAGAGAGCTGGGCTATTCCAACGTAAAGGTGAGGATAGGAGATGGATACTATGGCTGGCCAGAGGAAGCTCCCTTTGACGCCATCATCGTCACCTGTGCGGCCACCCACATCCCTCCGCCTTTGATCGCTCAGCTAAGGGAAGGGGGGAGAATGTGCATTCCCGTGGGAGGAGCCTTTCAGGTTCAAAACCTTATGCTGGTAGAGAAAAGGGACGGAAAGATTATGAGCAGAAATATCCTTCCAGTAAGGTTCGTGCCTATGTTAGGAAAACACTGAGAACCGGTGAAAAGTAACTGCTGAGATAGGGGAAAGATAATGAACATCTTCATTTCTGTATTTCTCATCTCCCTTTCCATGCTATCCTATGAAATTCTGTTGATGCGGATTTTCTCGGTAATCTCATGGTCCCATTTTGCCTATATGGTGATCAGCATAGCCCTCTTAGGCTTTGGGGTCAGCGGGACCTTTATCAGCTTACTTCAAGAAAGATTAAAAAGGCGCTTTTACCAATTTTTTAGTCTCTTCGCCTTTCTCTTCTCCCTCTCCCTTCCTCTCTGTTTTGCCCTCTCTCAGAGGATTCCCTTTAGTCCCTTTCTCATCGTCTGGTATTCAAGGGAGTATCTGCATCTTCTGGAATACTACCTTGTCTTTCTCATTCCCTTTTTTCTGGGGGCTACTTGCATTGGGCTTTCCTTTCTGAAGTTTCATCAAAAGATTCCCAGAATTTACTTTGTCAACCTCCTCGGCTCAGGAGCGGGAACTATGGGGGCAGTTCTGGCCATGTATGTTTTACCCCCCCTCTCCATTCTGGGTGTAATAACCATACTGGCCTTTCTTTCCGCGTTGCTCCCAGCTTTTAATTTAAGCAAAAAAGCCTTCATTACAGCTACAGCTGTCTTCCTGGTTCCTGTGCTTTTCCTCCTCCTTCATCTTCCTCAGCCTCGAATTTCCCAGTATAAAGGACTCAGCGTCGCTTTAAAGCTTCCTCAGGCAGAAATCCTCAGCCAGAGATTCTCCCCCTTAGGTCGTCTTGATGTGGTAAGGAGCCCGGCCATAAGATATGCCCCGGGCTTGAGCCTCAACTTTAAAGGAAAAATCCCTCCTCAATTAGCACTCTTCATAGATGCAGATTCTATGTGTGCTATAACTGACTTTCGAGGAGATTTGTCCAATCTAAGGTACTTAGATTACCTGACTTCAGCCCTACCTTATCATCTTTTAAATGAACCAAGCGTGCTCATCTTAGGAGCAGGAGGGGGCTCAGAGGTTCTTTGTGCTCTATACCACAATGCCTCCTCAATTAAGGCGGTGGAGGTAAATCCCCAGGTAATAGATTTGGTGAAGGAAGAATATGGTGAGTTTTCCCATCACCTTTACTCTCATCCCCGGGTAAGTGTCAAGATAGCTGAGGGACGGGGGTTTTTAGAGGCTACAGATGAGAAATACGACCTCATTCAAATATCGCTTCTGGACTCTTTCAGCGCCTCAGCGGCCGGAGTTTACGCCTCCTCTGAGAGCTATCTTTACACAATTGAAGCCATCAAAAAGTACATAGAACATCTTACCCCGCAAGGCATCCTCTCCATCACCAGGTGGGTTAAGACACCTCCCAGGGATGGAATTAAGCTATTTGCCACCGCTGTGGAGTCACTGGAGGATCTGGGAGTAAAGGACCCATCCTCTCATCTCATCTTCATAAGAAGCTGGGCCACTTCCACCTTGCTTGTTGCCCGCTCTGCCTTTATCCCCTCTCAAATAGAGAGGGTCAAGAAGTTCACCGAGGAAAGGCTATTTGATCTCATCTGGTATCCGGGAATCAGATCTGAGGAGACAAATCGATATAACATCTTAGCCTGGCCCTATTATTATGAGGCAGCTCAGAAGATCTTATCTGAGGAAAGGGAAAAGTTTTATGAGGATTATCTCTTTTATATAAGGCCAGCTACCGATAATCGTCCCTATTTCTTTCACTTCTTCAAGTGGAAATCCCTGCCATATCTTCTCAGGACCATGGGAAGGGCATGGATTCCCTTTATGGAATGGGGATATGTAATCCTCATAGCCACCTTAGTTCAAGCAATAGGAGCAAGCATACTTTTGGTCATCCTTCCCCTGTTCTTTTTGAAGAAGAGAGCCACCTCAAGGGATAAATTGCGCGTCTTCATCTACTTTCTCCTTTTGGGGATGGGGTATATGTTCATGGAAATTTCCTTTATCCAGAAGTTTACCCTCTTCTTATTTTACCCCATTTATTCTGTGGCGGTGGTGATATGTGGCTTTCTCATATTCTCCGGATGGGGAAGTTACCTTAGCGAGCGGATTCACTTTAAAAGGATGAGTACCATAGAGGTGGCCATAGGCGGGATAGTAACTATCTCCCTGATTTACTTAATATGGCTGAAGGAGATCTTTGCCTCATTTATCTGGCTTCCTGACTGGCTGAAGATATCGCTCTCGCTCTTGCTCATTGCTCCCCTGGCCTTTTTTATGGGTATGCCCTTCCCCTCGGGTTTGAGGAGGGTCTCCTCTAATGCACCTTCTCTGATTCCCTGGGCCTGGGGGATAAACGGATGTTCCTCGGTGATCAGCGCTGTCCTGGCCATCATCCTGGCCATCTCAGGCGGGTTCAACTTAGTGATAGGAATATCCTTAGCCTCGTACACCTTAGCTGCGGTAAGTTTTATTCATTATTACTACATTCCCTCAGATCTGAAGATCTAAAGTTACTTACGAGCAGGAGAACAGTCTATGTTCAGGACGATTTTCAAAGGAAAGAGCTTTTCCGGTGGAGTAAAGGTCCCGGAGAACAAGCTTACAGAAAATGAGTCAGTTGAGGTTTTCCCGGCTCCCAAGAGAGCAGTCCTGCCCCTTGCTCAACACATTGGTGCGCCTTGTGAGCCGGTGGTAAAGAGAGGCGATAAGGTAAAGACAGGCCAGATCATAGCCAACTCGAAAGCCTTCGTCTCCGCTCCGATTCATGCCAGTATCTCTGGTAAGGTAACCGGCTTCATCAAGACCATCACTCCCTCAAGCGGAAAGGTAGTGGAGGCCATCGTCATAGACTCTGATGGAGAGGATGAATGGGAGAGGATGGAGGCGATGGACTTAAGTGCGCCAAGGGATGAGCTCCTTAAGAGAATAAGAGATGCGGGGATTGTCGGGTTAGGCGGAGCTACGTTTCCCACCCATGTGAAGCTTTCACCTCCCAAGGACAAGAGGATTGATACGATCATTCTCAACGGCTGTGAGTGTGAGCCATATGTGACCTCTGACCACAGGGTGATGCTTGAAGAGGGAGAAAAGGTCCTGTTGGGACTTGAGGTCATCAAAAGAATACTTTCCTGCGATAATGCCATCATTGCCATAGAGGAAAATAAGGAGAATGCCATCTCTCACCTGAGGGACCTGATTAAAAGGAAAAAAATCAGCACAGAGGTCGTCTCGCTGAAGACGAAATATCCCCAGGGTGCGGAGAAGGTTCTGATAAAGGTCCTCTTGAATCGTGAAGTCCCCTTAGAGGGTCTGCCCTTTGACGTGGGAGTCATCGTGCAAAACGTGAGTACTGCCAGGGCAATTTACGAGGCCGTATTTGAGGGAAAGGCCTTAATTAGAAGGGTCCTTACTGTGACCGGGATGGTGAAGAGGCCGAAGAACCTTCTTGTAAGGTTCGGCACCTCCATTGAAAGCCTGATCGACCATTGCGGCAGAATGGAGGGAGCGAATGAGGTGATAACAGGGGGGCCGATGATGGGCATATCCCTTCCGGTTCTGGATCTTCCCGTGACCAAGGACGTAAACTGCATACTCGTCAAAAGGAGTCTAAGGATTGAGGAGAGGGACTGCATTAGATGTGGAAGCTGCGTCCGGGCCTGCCCGATGAATCTTCTGCCCACAGAGCTCGTAAAATATATAAAGGCAGGTATGTATGAGAGGTGCAGCGAGTACTATATAGATGATTGTATGGAATGCGGCTCTTGTGCTTACGTGTGTCCGGCAGGCATTCCCATCGTCCAGTACATAAAGGTGGCGAAAAATGAGATCAGAAGGAGGGTCAAAGGTGGCAGTTGACAAGAAATTATCTCTTATGCCGGGTCCGCATATAAGAAAGGAGGTCTCCATTGAAAAAATTATGTACCTGTTCAGCTTAGCGCTGATGCTTCCTGCGGGAGCAAGCATCTTCCTTTTCGGTCGACACGCCCTCTTCATCATACTTACAGGTGTTCTTTCCGCTGTCTTTACCGAATATATAGCAAAGAGAATTCGCCGACAAAGGTTCAGGATGGATGGCAGTGCCCTTATCACGGGCCTGCTCCTCGCCCTGACTCTTCCACCAAGGCTCCCCCTCTGGATGGTTGCCTTAGGCGCTGTGTTTGCCATAGCTGTGGCAAAGGAGGCCTTCGGTGGCCTTGGATACAACATATTTAACCCTGCCTTAGCTGGAAGGGCCTTTTTGACGGCCTGTTTTCCCAAGGAGATGACACGGTGGGTCTTGCCCTTTGAGGCTGTCACCTCGCCAACTCCCCTTAACAGCGGCTTCGTCTGGCATAATGGCAAAATAGCTTTATATAAGCATCTTTTCCTCGGCAACGTCGGTGGATCTCTCGGAGAGACATCTGCCCTTCTCATATTGATCGCCGGCTTCTTACTCCTGGCATTGGGGATCATTGACTGGAGAATTCCTCTATGTTACATTGGGACAGTTGCCCTTCTCACCTTCTCATTTGGAAAGGACCCGCTCTTTCACGTGCTTGCAGGAGGTCTGATGTTTGGAGCATTCTTTATGGCCACGGATTACGTGACTACTCCGATAACCGGAAAGGGAAGGATTATATTTGCAGCTGGAGCGGGAGTTTTGACCGTGATGATAAGACTATTTGGAGGTATGCCGGAGGGGGTTTGTTTTTCCATCCTCCTCATGAACGCCTTTACGCCTTTGATCGACAGATACGTCAGGCCAAGACCATTTGGATGGAGGAAGACAGATGAACAAAAGAGAGGCTCTTAAAAGGAGCCTGATGTTTACCTTGTTTCTTGCCTTAATCCTCTTCATATCAGGAACATCGCTTACCATTACCTACAGGCTTGCAGAAGATAGGATAAAAAAGCAAAACAGGATAAAGATAGAGAAGATGCTCAAGGGAATATTTTCCAATATGACCGATTACTCATTCGATGAAGAGAAAGACCTTTATATCATTTATTCATCGAATAACATCGTAGGTTATGCATTTTTGGCAAAGGGAAAGGGATACGGGGGAAACATAGACATCCTGGTGGGACTTGAGGACGAGAAAACTATCAAGGGGGTAAGAATCGTCAAGCACTCGGAAACCCCGGGGCTTGGCTCGAGGATAAC
>QMPZ01000051.1 GCA_003648815.1 Candidatus Aerophobota bacterium
CTGTGGGTGGCCTGAAGCAAGTTGAATATGCCTATGCCGGCTAAGATGACGATAATTCCTACTGCTATTAGGATCTCTATCAAGGTGAAACCATCCCGCCATCTTCCTGCAGTATATCTTCCACCCATAAAGGCCCTTCCTCTTATTTTCTTATAACACATAATGCTCTTCTGTCAAACTCTTTTTTTGTTAGGATTTATCCAAAATCGATTGACCATTAGCAAAAGAATGGCATTGAAATGTGTGGTATGTACAAAGATGAGATTCCCCCTTCTTGCCTTTGTGCTCTGTCTATGCTATATAATTAAATAATGGTTAAGGGAAGAAAAGATGAGTAAGGTAAGAGCATATGTGCTTATCAGCGGAAGGGTGCAAGGGGTATTTTTTCGCAGCAGTGCACGAGAGCAGGCTTATCGCCTCAGAGTCAATGGCTGGATCAGAAACAGGTGGGATGGTCAAGTGGAGGCAGTCTTCGAAGGGGAGGAAGAGGATGTCCTTAAGATGATCGAGTGGTGCCATAAAGGTCCCCCTGGTGCACTGGTAGAGGATGTAAAGGTAAGGTGGGAAGAATATAAGGGAGAATTTAATACCTTCTTCATTCGCTACTAAGGTAACTTTAAAGAGGGAAGGTCTTTTAAGGAAGGAATAATGTAGTCGGGTCTCAGCGAAGGAGAAAGCCTTTCCACATCTTCCCTCCTGCTTATTCCTGAGAGAACCAGGACGGTGGTGATTCCCATTCGCTTTCCCGCCAGAATATCCGTCTCCAAACGATCTCCAACGATTATGGCCTCCTCGCGAGGGCACCCTTTAGCCTTCAATATCGTCTCAAGCCCAAAGACCTCAGGCTTGCCCAGCACCAGAGGCATTCTACCCGTAGAAACCTCAATGGCCTTAACTATAGCTCCTGCCGCAGGTATAGTTTTTTCCTCCAGAGGATAGGTAGAATCAGTATTGGTAGCTATAAACTTGGCTCCATTTAATATTGCCTCATAAGCCTGACAAAGCTTTCCGAAGGTAAAGTTTCTGTCCATTCCCACCACCACGTAATCAGCTTCGCTTTCCTCCTGAACAATGCGCACTCCAGCCTCTCTTAACTCCTCAAACAGTCCCTCTTCCCCTATCACAAGTAACCTGCTCTTTTCCCTTCGTCGATCCCTGTTAAAATAGACCGCTGCCAGGTACGAGGATGGAAAAAGCTCCTCAAGGCTAACCCGTATTCCCAACCTAGTGAGCTTCCTCAAATAGCCGCGCCTGCTCAGGGTGGAATTGTTGCTAAGGAAGCAGACCTTCTCTCCTCGTTCCCTGAGAAGGTCCAGACTTTCCTTTGCCCCGGACAGCAATCTTTCCCCACGATAAATTACTCCATCTAAATCGAAGATGTAAAGGCTCATATCCTTATATTCTCAACTTCTCTATTTCCTCATCAGGTAAAGGAGTAACTATAAGGCACCTTTTTTCCTTCTCAAAAAGCTCGCAGTATTCTGTCTTCACCTCTTTAAAAGGAGCATCGCTGTAACGGGTGACTATGCGAGCTGCCATCCTGACTACCTCGTCTTTCTCCTTTCCCCTTAAAAGGCCAACTGGCCCGGGGAAACCAACTACTCGAAGACAGATATCCCCAGCTCTGGCCAGCCGAAGGAGTTCCTCATTTTCCTTCCTGTTTCTGCCCACGATCAGCTTTGCCCCCTCTCCCAGGCGAAAGTGTCTGCCTATTTTGAGCAGTTCTACCTCGTTCAGGTTCAGCTTCCCCCTGAGCAAGAGGTCCTTAACCCGTCGAGAAAAGGTAGGATCGGTAAGGAGGCATCCTCCAGCAGGAGAAGAGAAATCCTCAATTCCCATCTCCTTGGCCATCTCCAGTTGAATACGCCGACTCCTCCCCTTAATCCCCTTCAGCTTTTCCCTGTTCACCCATCCCCTTCTCTCAGGTAAGGTAGGCGGAAGGTTCTTTGCCGTGAGAGGACGAAGCAGGTAATCTCCCCAACCGGACCTCTCCGCCACGACCTTCAGTGCCCAGCGATTCTGGGATTTAGGCCTTTCTCCCAGAACCTCTCCTGTGATGAGAAATTGGGCTCCTATCTTTTTCATCAGGAGACCGGCCTTCTTCACCATAAGGATGTGACAGTCAATGCAGGGATTGGCTCCTTTTCCGAAACCATAAAGAGGAGACTTAATTATGGAAAGTAGCTCTTCGGTGAGATCTATGGTATGAAGCGGTATCCTTATCCTCTTAGCAGCTTTTATCGCCTTTTCTGCGTCAAAGAAAGTAGAGGTAAAGCACACACCTTCCACCTGGATTCCCTGTTCTTGAATGAGCCTGGTAGCTAAAACGCTGTCCAGACCTCCTGAAAACAGGCTCAATGCCTTCATTTCCCCGACTTACTCTCCCTTAATACTTTCCCGGATATTACCTTTCTCACGCCATCCTCTGTCTCTATGGTTACGGTATCCTTTAGCAGGTTTTGCTCCACCACCTTCACCTTTTCCCCTTTCCATTCGATGACCTCACCTATGGAAGGAAGGTTTTGTCTCAGTTTAAGGTAAGTGGTATATTCGAAATTCAGACAGCAGCGAAGTCTTCCACATATTCCGGAAATCTTGGAGGAGGTCAAGGGAAGGTTCTGGAGACGAGCCGCCTCCAGGCTTACCGAATCCAATTTCCCCTTCTTCTTACTTAAAAAGGAAGCGCAACATACACGCCTTCCACAAATTCCACAACCTCCCAAGATCTTGGATTCATCCCTTACCCAGATCTGCTGCATTTGAATGCGTACCTTGAAGACCCTTGCTAAATCCTTGACCAAAGCCCTGAAATCTATCCTCTGCTCAGCGGTATAGTAAAAATTAATTCGATTGCTTTCTAAGGGATAACTTGTGGCTATTAGCTTCATGGGCAGTTTGCGAAAGGAAATTCTCCTTAAGGCCACCTCATAGGCCTTTTTCTCTATCCTTCTTCGTCGCTCAAACTCCCTCCTTTCCTCTACAGTAGCCTTTCTTAAAGAGTTATCCCGGACGGATAGAACTTTTCCCTCCGCTGGAACGACAAGCCTAATCTTTCCTATCATCCTTCCTTCTTTTATTCTAAACGAGCACCAATCTCCTCTTTTAAACTCCCCTTTTCTGGTGAGAAAGTAAACAACTCTATCGGGAGCTTCGACCTCCACCAAAAAGAGCATTTCATCCCTCCTCCTTTGTCAAGAAGAGAGGGCTACAAGCTAAATCCTTAAGCCTTACTTTACCTGTAGCTCCGTAAAATCAGCTATACGGAGAAGAGGATTTCTTATCCTGTTTAAAAGGGAAAGGCGATTTGCCCTTAACTTTTCATCCTCGCTCATCACCAAGACCTTATCAAAGAACCTGTGAATGGGGTCCTGAAGCAGAGTGATCAGCTTATACGCTTCTAAATATCTTTGATCTCTTAACAAAAGATTCACCCTTTCCTCTATTTTTTTCCAGCAAAAGTAAAGGTCCCTCTCTTCCTTTTCTGTTAAAAGTTCTTCTTGAACTTCTTCAGATATCGTTATTTTACGTTGAACAGCCTGCTTTAATATATTCATCACCCTAATTATGGCTATTACCTCCTCTTTGAAATTCTCCCTTAAAGAAGCCTTATAAAGAGCTTCAGCTCTCTTAAGTACGTCCTGCAGATCCTCGAATCCCACCTTCAAGACCGCCCTGATCTGGTCAACTTTCATCCCTTTATCCCTGAGGAGGTTTATCAGTCTCGTCCGGAAGAAATCCTTAAGTTTCGATTTTCCACTCTCCTCTTTTTTCCCGTAAAGTTTTAGACATTCCTCAATTAAATAATCCAGGGAAATCTTCCAGTTTCTCTGGAGAATGATGTTCACCACAATCTGAGCTTCTCTCCGAAGTCCCCAGGGATCCTCAGACCCTGAAGGGATAAGACCAGCCCAAAAAGAACCTACTAAGGTATCCACCCTATCTACCAGAGCAAGAATTGCCCCCTCTGTAGTTTTTGGGAACTCCTCCTGGTTAAAATAGGGCATCTTATGTTCAAAGATCGCCTGTGCCACCGTGGAATCCTCTCCAAAATAAAGGGCATACTCCCTTCCCATCATTCCCTGCAGCTCAGGAAATTCCCTTACCACCTGAGTGGTTATATCGGCCTTGCAAAGATATGCCGCCCGCTCTACCCTCCTTTTAACCTTCTCATCTTCTCCAAGGCAAGAGGCAAGTTTTCCTGCCAGCTTAACCAAGCGCATGGTCTTGTCATAATAGCTACCCAGTTTCTTCTGCACCACCACCTCTTTAAGAAGGGGCACCCTCTGGTCTAAAGGAATCTTTTTGTCCTCCTCAAAGAAAAACTCGGCATCGGTCAGACGAGCCTTGAGCACTCTCTGGTTGCCTTCCACTACCTCCTTTATATGCTTTCTGTTCCCCTCCCTTACCCCCAAAAAGTAGGGAAGAGGTCGATCGCCATCCACAACGGAAAAATGTTTCTGATAGTCTCTCAGACAGGCCCTCAGGATGGGAAAGGGAAGGGAGAGGAATCGACGGTCAAATCTACCTAAGAAAAGGGTTGGATACTCTGCTAAGTAAATCATCTCTTTCAGCAGTTCCTCGTCCTCCAGGACAGTTGCCCTATATCCCTTTCCTCTCAAAGAGGAAGTTATCCTCTTCATCTGGGAAACAATTCTCCTTTTTCGCTCCTCAGGGTCCACGATCACCCATCTTCTCCTTAGAACCTCCAGGTACTCCTGAGGGCTTTCAATGCAGAAAGGACGAGGTGAAAGATAGCGATGTCCAACTGTTTTCCTGTCAGAGGTTACCCCGGCAATCTTGAACTTTATCACCTTTTTCCCAAAAATAGCTAAAAGGTAACGAATGGGACGCTCAAAATAGAACTTTTCCCTCCCCCAGCGCATCGATTTGGAAAAGCGTAAAGAGCTGATGAGCTGAACGAAGATGAGGGGAAGAACATTTTCGGTCCTCTCTCCCGGCGTTTGCCTCCTTATATAGACATACTCTCCTTTTTTTGTCCTCTCAACTCCTAAATCCTCTATCCTTGCCCCCTTAGCTTTCAAATATCTTTCCCCGCTTCGGGTAAGCTCACCCTTCTCATTTAAGACCATCGCCTTAGGAGGTCCCATCTCCTTCTCTATTTTTTCCCTTTGTCGGGAAGATAGACCTTCCACCCAGAGAATGAGTCGACGAGAACTTCCATAGGTAGCTATTTTCTGGTAATCAAGTCGAAACTCTACAAAAAGCTCCTCTGCCTTTTCCTTAAGTTGAGCTAAGGTCTCCTCGACGCAGGAGGGAGGAAACTCCTCCACCCCTATCTCCAGAAGTGCCGTCTCAGACATCTTGCTTTTCCCTCTTCATATTTTCTAAATAAAGTCTGGCGCATCTATTGGCTAAACGACGTACCCTCCTGATGAAGTTTTCCCTCTCGGCGACTCCCAGGGTTCCCCGGGCATCCAGGAGATTGAAGGTATGAGAGCATTTTAAGACGTAATCATACGCTGGCAGGCAAAGTCCCTTTTCCAGAAGCCTTTCCGCCTCTTTTTCATAAATATGAAACAGTTGAAACTGGACAACTGGATCTATCTCCTGAAAGTTATAGCGGGAGAACTCCACCTCGCTCTCATAGTAGATATCCCTGTATTTAACCTGAGGGCTCCACTGTAGGTCGAAGACACTGTTTACCTTCTGAATACACATGCCAATTCGTTCCAGTCCATAGGTGATCTCCACGGGGATGAGCTCTAAATCGAGTCCACCCACCTGCTGGAAGTAAGTAAATTGAGTGATCTCCATTCCATCCAGCCTTACCTCCCACCCCAATCCCCAGGCTCCCAGAGTGGGAGACTCCCAGTCATCCTCGATGAACTTGATGTCGTGGTGAAGAAGTTTAATGCCCAGCTCCTCAAGGCTTCCCAGATAGATTTCTTGAATGTCATCCGGGGATGGCTTGACGATCACCTGGTACTGATGGTGTAGCCGAAGGCGATAGGGATTCTGAGCATATCGTCCATCGGTAGGACGACGAGAAGGCTCTACATAAGCAACTCGCCAGGGATCAGGATCTAACACTCTTAAAAAGGTGGCCGGATTAAACGTCCCTGCCCCCTTTTCCACATCATAAGGCTGGAAAATTGAACATCCCTGTCTTCTCCAGTACTCCTGTAGCTTAAGGATAATCTCCTGAAGATCCATATCGGTCTCCTGCTCGAAGATAATGGATGCTTTGAAGCTGATTTTGATTATAGACTGGTTCAGAAAAAAGTCAAGGAAACGACACTTGGGAAAGGGAGGGTGGAGAGTAAAGAGTAAAGGGTGAAGAGTGAAGGGTGAAGGGTAAAGAGTAAAGGGTGAAGGGTGAAAGATATCACCTGTTTTAAAAGGGGGAGCAGACCTATATTGGGGGATCGGGCGATCCCTTGATTTTCCGCGGTGATTTGCTAAAATAGTTAAGATTACCCTATGAGAGGAGCGCTTTAAAATGGGCAGAAGGTGGTTTTCTTTAAGTTCCATCAAAAAACTCATCAAGAGATTGATGCAAATCAACGACTCTCCTCAGAAAATAGCCAGAGGATTTGCCATTGGTGTCTTCTGGGGAGTTTTGCCTACCTTTGGTTTCGCTATAATTTTCTCTCTACCTACGGCTATCCTCTTAAGGGCGAACAAGTTCGCCTCTATATTGGGCACCTTCGTCTCCAACCCTTTAACTACCCCATTCTTTTATGCGTTTAGTTACAAGATAGGCAGGCTACTCTTAGGTTACGCTCCCTCGGCCTTCACCTGGGAGCTCATAGATATAGAGAAGCTATTGAAGGTCAGCAAGTCACTTCTGATAGGAAGTATAATCTTTGCTACTTCTCTAAGCCTGATAAGTTACGCAGTTATCCTGAAGGTAATCGACAGGTATCGCCGCAGAGCACATCTGAAGGCGGCTCTGTCCACAGGAAATCCTCATCATATAAATGATAGTGAAAAATCTGGGCAGTGCTAACTCTTCCCAAAAGGAAGCTCCTCCTGCCGACAAGATCTCTCTTTCCCCTTCAGATACTTATAGAGAAGGGGGGTGGCCGTTCTTCCCTTGGGAGTGCGATTGATCAATCCCTCCCGGATTAAATAGGGCTCATAGACCTCTTCCAAGGTATCTGGCTCTTCATTGACCACCATAGCCAAAGCCTTTAACCCCACCGGGCCGCCACCAAACTTGAAGACCAGTGCCTCGAGGATCTTGCGATCCATCGCATCCAGACCTTTCTCATCGACGTCCAGCAAGCTCAGGGCCTCTTCAGCTATCCTCTGAGTTATGATTCCCTCGCCCTTCACCTGAGCATAGTCCCTTATTCGTCGAAGGAGCCTGTTAGCAATGCGGGGGGTCCCTCGCGAGCGTCGAGCGATCTCCTCAGCTCCCTCCTCTTCGATCTTTATTCCAAGAATACGAGCGGAACGCATGACGATTTTTTTCAGCTCCTCCTCATTATAAAAGTCCAGGCGGCTTACCACCCCGAAACGATTACGCAGGGGTGAGGTGAGAAGACCGGCTCGCGTAGTAGCTCCTACTAAGGTAAATCGGGGCAGGGGAATCTTAACAGAACGGGCGCTGGCTCCCTTCCCCAGGATTATATCCACCTCGAAATCTTCCATTGCTGAATAAAGGACCTCCTCCACCTGAGGAGGAAGGCGATGAATTTCATCGATGAAGAGCACATCGCCATCCCGCAATTCCGTATTGGTGAGGATTTTAGCTAAGTCTCCCGGTCGATCAATAGCTGATCCGCTGGTCGATTGTATACTGCCTCCCAGTTCATTGGCAATGATATGAGCTAAGGTGGTCTTCCCCAGGCCGGGAGGACCATAAAGGAGGGTATGATCTAAGGGGTCTCCTCGCTTTTTTGCCGCTTGAATAAAAATCTCCAGATTTCTCTTTACCTTGTCCTGTCCCACAAAATCTCGCATTCTCTGGGGACGAATATTGACCTCAAATCTGCTATCTTCCTCTTGCAAGCTTGGAGTGGTAATCTTCTCCTGCATTACTCTCTCTTTCATCAAATATACTTCAATGACTCCTTAATCAACCTGGTTAAATCGGTCTTTTCAGGACATACCTTTAATGCCTTTTTTACTGCCTCACGAGCCTCTGTGCGAGTGTATCCCAGGTTAACCAGAGCAGATAAAGCATCCCTGATCATCTCCTCTTTGCCGGATTCTACCTCTTTTTCCTCCTCCACCCCGATTTTTTCCCTGAGCTCCAGGATCAGCCTTTGGGCAGTTTTTTTCCCAATACCGGGAATGCGTGTCAAAGCACTTAAATCTGCCTTTCCTATCGCTCTTTTAAGCTGGGAAGGGGAACTTTTTGATAGAATTCTCAAAGCAGACTTAGGTCCGATGTTGGACAGGGAAATAAGATGAAGGAAAAGTTCCCTTTCCTCCTCTTTGAGAAAGCCGTAAAGACTTAATCCATTCTCTTTGAGGTGAAGATAGGTGTAGACCTTTATCTTTTCCCCTTCTGGTGGAAGGTCCTCAAAATCAGCTAAGGAAAGATTAACCGCAAATCCCACCCCTCCCACCTCTATGAGGATAAAACCAGGAGATTTATGCCGTAAAGTTCCTTTCAGATAAGAAATCATTATTCCTTAACGTCTTACGAGTCTATATTACTTGTAGACGGTGATGGCTACCTCAGGACACATAAGCGCACAGATTGCACAGCCCGTACACTTTTCCTGCCCCTTAAAAACTGCTGGATGATATCCCTTATTGTTAAAATGGGAATCAAGCTGGATGAGGTTCCTGGGACAAAAATTTACACAAAATCCGCATCCTTTGCATTTCTGCGTATCTATTTCAATTCTTGCCATCTCTCTTCCCTGTAAAGTGAGATCTCTCGCTCGGTCCTTCTTCCTCAAGAAAACGACACTTGAGGGGGGAATCTTAGGCTTTCGCCCATTCCTTCGGAATGACTCCCTCAACGCTTCGCTGCTCCCCCCTTTATTAAACAAATGTTTATACTTTCCTATGCCTCGAGAAAACGATACTTGAGGGGGACATCCTCAACAAAACTAATGTATCATTTTAAACTGAGAAAGTCAAGCTAATTGGGAGTGAAGAGTGAAGGGCAAAGAGTGAAGAGTTAAAATACCATGCATTAAAATGTGTGGTGGATAAGAAGATGAGACCTTCTTCGATCAGATCAAAGCTTGACAAATAGGGATGAGATAAGATATAATAAAGGCTAAATGAAGAAGGTCAAAAAAGTAGGCATAATGTTAATATCATTTTACCAAAGGTATATTTCCCCTCTGCATCCTCCTTGCTGCAGATTTTACCCCACCTGCTCAGAGTATACCCGGCAAGCCATAGAAAAATATGGGCTCATAAAGGGAATCTATCTGGGGATGAGGAGGATAATGAGATGTCATCCATTGAATCCGGGGGGATACGATCCGCTAAAATAGATAAAACTAAGGAGCTAAGCCGTGGAAAAAAATCTGATC
>QMPZ01000052.1 GCA_003648815.1 Candidatus Aerophobota bacterium
GAATAATATTATATTTCGGTTACTTTTTAAATGATTCAACCAATGCCTCTTCGGTTACATTATAAATGATTTGATGCGGGCACTTGACAACTAAATGAAATTATATTATAATATAGAATAAAATGGAATGGTTAGAAGAGAGGGTGGGGACAGATAAACAATGACAAGAGAAAAGGTGTTTATATGGGTAAAGAAAGAGTAAAATTGCGAAGGAAATATGCACTCTGGCAAGAGTACGCTTTAAGTTTTTCCCATCAAAAAGGAATAAGTTTGAAGGAGTTTAAAAGAAGGATAGGTGATGTTATGACACATTCCTATCCTTCTTTTTATTAGGATATTTAATTAATGCATTAGGGTAATGACAAAAATATAAATTAAAGAGAGGTTAAAAGTTGAAAAACAAAAGTGCCCTTCTTCTGCAGGTAAAAAACCTCAAGACCTACTTTTACTTAGATGAGGGAGTCTTAAAAGCGGTAGACGATGTGAGCTTTAAGATACAGAAGAAGATGGTCTTGGGTGTAGTAGGTGAGTCGGGATGTGGAAAGAGCGTTACCGCTCAGTCAATTCTCCGAATAGTTCCTGATCCGGGAAAAATAGTGGAAGGAGAAATATTCCTTCATCAAGATGGGAAAGTTACTGATCTTGTCAAGTTAGACCCCTATGGGAAGGAGATAAGAGCTATCAGGGGGAAGGAAATAACCATGATATTTCAGGAGCCGATGACCTCTCTTTCTCCTGTTCACACTATAGGGGATCAGATTATGGAGGCAATTCTTCTTCACCGGAATATGAATAAAAACGAAGCAAAAGAGCTTACCTTGGAGATGCTCTATAAGGTCGGTATTCCAAACCCCTACCAAAGGATAAACGAGTATCCACATCAGCTCTCGGGAGGTCTCCGCCAAAGAGCCATGATCGCCATGGCTTTATCCTGTAATCCTTCACTTCTCATTGCCGATGAGCCAACCACAGCTTTGGATGTAACCGTCCAGGCTCAGATTTTGGAGCTGATGAAGGAACTACAAGCTGAATTCGGGATGTCAATTATGTTCATTACCCATAACTTGGGAGTCATTGCGGAGGTATCTGATGAGGTAATGGTGATGTACTTAGGAAAGGCGGTAGAGTACGCGAGTGTGGATGAGATATTTCACAATCCCCTTCACCCTTATACGGTAAGACTCCTAAGGTCGATTCCTAAGGTGGGAAAGAAGGCGAGAACTCGCCTTGACGCTATCAAGGGAACAGTTCCCCTTCCCTTGGACCTTCCACCGGGATGTTCATTTTATCCAAGATGTCCTGAGGCAAAGAAGGGGTTATGCAACAAGGAAGATCCTTCCCTGGTGGAGGTAAAAAAAGGTCATTGGGTAAGTTGTTTCTTATATAAATAACTGAAAGGAGACCTTATAAGATGGAGAAGGATAAAAAACCTCTTTTAGAAGTAAAAAGCTTAAAGAAGTATTTTCCTGTAGAGAAGGGTTTCTGGAGAAAAGTGGTGGGATATGTCAGGGCAGTTGATAAGGTCAACCTTTACGTAAATGAAGGTGAAACGCTGGGATTGGTTGGAGAAAGTGGCTGCGGAAAGACGACCTTGGGCAGGTGCATCCTTAGGGCCATTGAGCCAACCGAAGGAAATATCCTCTTTAGGTTAAATGATAAGGTTATTGACATCACCAAACTCGATAAGGAGTCCCTGAGAAGGATGAGAAGGCATGCTCAGATGATCTTTCAGGACCCCTATTCCTCGCTTGATCCGAGGATGACCGTCCTGGATATCGTAGGGGAGCCCCTGGTGGTCAATAATATCGCCAAGGGCGAAGAGATGGAAGAGAGAGTAAAGGACCTGGTCAAGATAGTCGGCTTGAACGTAAAGCACCTGAAGCGATATCCTCATGCTTTCAGTGGTGGACAAAGACAGAGGATAGGTATCGCCAGAGCCTTAGCTCCAAACCCAAAGTTCATCGTCGCCGATGAGCCAGTTTCAGCCTTGGATGTGTCCGTTCAAGCTCAGATACTAAACCTTCTTCAAGATTTACAGGCTGAATTTAAGCTGACTTACCTTTTTATATCTCATGACTTAAGCGTGATCGAGCATATCTCGGACAGGGTGGCAGTTATGTACGTAGGAAAAATAGTTGAGATGGCCGAGACCGAGGAGCTTTTCCTTAATCCAAAGCATCCCTATACAGAGGCGCTCCTTTCCGCTATCCCCATTCCAGATCCAAGGTTAAGGAGAGAAAGAATTGTCTTATCCGGTGAGGTGGCCAATCCTGCCAATCCTCCTTCTGGTTGTTATTTCCATCCGAGATGTAAATATGCCAAGGATATATGCGCGAAGGAGGAACCTGAGTGGAGGGAGGTTAACCCTGGTCATTTTGTTGCCTGCCACTTTGCTGAAGAGCTTAAGCTGCAGGGAGTGCCGGCTTAAACTTGCAGATCTTTGAGCCTGTATTCTGGGAAGATAGCTATTCTTTTATACTTTGTTCGTTTGTATTTGTAGGAGAAACAATAGGTGGACATTAAAAGAGTGGCAGGGGCTTTCGTTAGTCTATTTTTCCCTGCTGAGTGTAGGATATGTGCACAATTCCTTGAACCTTTAAATCGTACTTTTATTTGTGAGGATTGTTGGAATAAGGTTAAGTGGCTAAGACCTCCCTATTGTTCAAAATGCAGCAAGCCCCTTTCCTTACCGGGGATCTCTCAAGGACTTCCTTCCCTCGTTTGTCTGGAATGTCAGAAAAATCATCCCCATTTTAAAAAAGTATTTGTTCCCACTTTATATGAAGGGGTAATAAGGGAAGCAATCCATCTTCTTAAGTATGAAGGAAAAGTAGGGGTGCTTCGAGGAATCAAGAGGGTTATGGAAATTTACTTTACTCATAATCACCTTCTCTTTTCCCGCCTTGATTTGGTAGTGCCTGTCCCTCTACATCGAAGGAGGCTCAGGGAAAGAGGATTCAATCAAGCTGAGCTTTTAGCCAGGATAATAGCCAGATATTTTAATCTCAAATTGGTTAAGGATAACCTTAAGAGAATAAGGTCGACACGCTCCCAGACTGAGTTGAACAAGGAAGAGCGGAGGAAGAATGTAAAAGGAGCTTTCAAGGTCAAAGATAAAATACCATTTCGAGACAAAGCTGTTTTGTTAGTTGATGATGTATATACAACGGGAGCAACTGTTGGGGAAATAGCCAAAGTACTCAAGAGGGCAGGAGCTAAGGAGATCTACGTCTTCACCTTAGCCCGAGCTTGTTGACAGAGGGGTATAGTTTTACTTTCCCTTTTTATCCTGATTCTTCATGAGCAATATTTGACAAACTTTTTTTCTGTGATATACTTTTCGCAATTCTCATAAAAGGGTTGTTTTGCTTGAACAAGCAGCCTGTAAGAAAGGAGGTGTACGTACGTATGCCCGAAGAAGGGACGGTTAAGTGGTTTGATGACCGTAAAGGTTATGGGTTTATCGAAAGGAGTAACGGCAAGGACGTCTTTGTCCACTTCTCGAACATCCAAACGGAAGGCTTTAAAAGTCTAAAAGAAGGAGAGAAAGTTTCCTTTGAGGTAGAAGAAACTGAGCGTGGTCCACAAGCGGTTAAAGTGGTTAAGTTGTCCAGATGAAACGGCAAGAGCCGACCCGGCTGATCAATAATGCATAAAGTTAAGATTAAAAGATCTTAATTCTTTATTGCGTACTTGTTCAGCCGGGATTTTATCTACATATCGAAACTTCAAAAAATTTTTCAAATTATTTAACATTTGACGTCATCGAATGGTAATGAAAAGGAGGAAAGAATGCAGATAAGTGACTTTTTGGACAAGAGGGCTATCGAACCAAACTTAAAATCTCGCACCAAGCAAGAGGTCCTGGAAGAGCTAACTAATTTGTTAGAGAGGACAGGCAAGGTCACCAATAGGGAAGAGTTTTTGAAGGTAATCCGGGAAAGAGAGGAGCTGGGAAGTACAGGCATTGGATATAATATAGCCATTCCTCATGCTCGGTCTTCAGGAATTCAGTCTCTTGTGGGAGCTTTTGGTATTTCCAAGAAAGGAATTGATTTTGATGCTTTGGACAAGGAGCCAGTGTACCTGTTTTTTATGTTAGCCGCTCCTCAAAATGCAGGTGGAGATTATCTGAAGGCTTTAGCACTTATCTCTCGATTCTTAAGACGTAAGAAGGTTCGTCAGGCTTTGATGAAGGCAAACACGGTAGAGGAGATCGAGCAGATAATCAAAAAGGAAGAGATGTAAGGACTTTTTAGAGAGAAAGGAGTGGGTAATGGGAAAAGAAAGCTATCTGTTTACTTCTGAGTCGGTAACGGAGGGGCATCCAGACAAAATTGCTGATCAAATCTCGGATGCTATCTTAGATGCTATATTAGAAAAAGATCCTCATGGAAGGGTAGCCTGCGAGACCTTGGTCACCACGGGGCTGGTTTTTGTAGCGGGTGAAATTACCACAACGTGTTATATCGATATTCCTAAAATAGCTCGTCAAACACTAAAAGAGATAGGTTATAACCAGGCAAGTTATGGAATTGACTACAAAAGTTGTTCAGTAATTACCTCGATCAATGAGCAGTCTCCAGATATCGCTCAGGGAGTGGATAAGGATGGGGCAGGGGATCAAGGGATGATGTTTGGCTATGCTACCACTGAAACTCCTGAACTTATGCCCCTCCCTATAGTTTTAGCCCATCGGTTAACCCGCCGTTTAGCTGAGGTGAGAAAGAAAAAGATTCTCCCTTACCTGAGACCCGATGGAAAATCTCAGGTTACGGTAGAGTACGAGAATGGAACGCCCAAGGCAGTAAAGGCGGTGGTTATTTCCGCTCAGCACAGTCCTGAAGTTGAAGTAGAAGACATCGAGGACGAGATAATAGAAAAGGTAATAAAACCTTGCATTCCTGAACAATATAGAGATGAGGAGATGAGCTACCACATTAATCCCACAGGGGCTTTTAAAATAGGTGGACCACAGGCAGACACAGGTTTAACAGGGCGAAAAATAATAGTGGATACCTATGGTGGAGTAGGCTCCCATGGAGGAGGATGTTTCTCAGGTAAGGATCCCACAAAGGTAGATCGTTCTGCCTCTTACATGGCTCGCTATATCGCTAAAAATATAGTTGCAGCGGGCATTGCCCAAAAATGTGAGGTACAATTGGCTTATGTAATTGGAGAAAGAGAGCCCGTTTCTCTCATGGTAGATACCTTTGGTACGGGAAAAATTCCCGAGAGCAAAATAAGGCAGTTAATACAGGATAATTTTGACCTTACCCCTCGAGGAATAATTGAAAAGTTAGATCTTCTGCGTCCTATTTATAAAAAAACCGCCTGTTATGGTCATTTTGGTCGAAATGAAAAGGAGTTTACATGGGAGAGGACAGATCTTGCTCAAAGTTTGAAGGAGCAGGCAGGGATATAAAGTTCTCCAATACTTTGGTTTTCTCTTTTTGAGAGAGGGAATATCTTTTGGGTGCGGTTCCTTCCAAAAAAGCAAACCAGAGAGTTTCGTTGGACTCAGGGGTAGCTAAAAGCCCGGTCTTTATGTCTATTTTTTTGATCACTACGTTGGGGGGGCAGGAAAAGTCTTTTACAGGTTTATCCCTCAGGGCTTCTTGCATAAATCTTGTCCAGACGGGAATAGCAGCCACGCTTCCGGTAATTTTTTCCCCCAGAGGACTTCCATCGTCCTTGCCTATCCAAACTCCAGCTACCAGATCAGGAGTAAATCCTATAAACCAGGCGTCCATAGTTTTATCCGTATTTTTTTCTCCCGGCCATCCTACCGTTCCCGTCTTTCCTCCACAGGGTCTTTTAAAACCCATCCACCTCACCCTTCGACCAGTTCCGTAATCAACTACCTTTTTCAATAAGTCAATCATCACATAAGAAGTTTGAGGAGAAAGAACCACCTCTCCCTGAGGAAAATTTTCTTCCAGCACCTTTCCATCTCGATCCTCTACTTTCTGAATGAAGATAGGTTTGACCTTTACCCCGTAGTTGGCTATCGTGGCATATGATCGTACCATCTCCAGAAGGGTTAGAGAAGACGTACCAAGGGTAAGGGTGAGATCAGGGTTGAGTTTACTTTCGATACCTAAAAGCCGAGCATAGTGAATTACCTTCTCTACTCCCAATTTTTCCAACAGCCTTACCGAAGATACGTTAATGGAGTGAGCGAACATCTCCCAGAGGAAGACCTTCCCCCAATAATAACCTTCATAGTTTCGAGGAGACCAAAACCCCTTGGTTTCCTTTATCTCACCAGTTTTTTGCTCTGTCCCCTTTTTTCTAAAAGCTATAGGAGCATCATAAAAAGTACTAAGCGGATTGAACCTGCGCGTGTCAATTGCTGCAGTATAGGTGAAAATTTTGAAGGCAGAACCGGTTTGACGATGAGCCTGGATGGCCCGGTTGAACTGAGATTCGCTGAAATCTCTTCCTCCCACAAGAGCTTTTACAAAACCAGTATGGGGATCCATAGCCAGTAAAGCTCCTTGATAATCATTCTTCTTTAGATACTCTATCAGGGCTTTTTCTGCTGCTTTTTGCATTTTGACATCCAGGGTAGTATAGACCTTAAGCCCTCCTCGCCAGAGTGCTTCGTATCCATACTTCTTTTCTATTTTCTGGCGAACCAGTTCTACAAAATAAGGAGCAAAGAAAATACTGCCTCTTCTTTGCCTTTTTCTAACTATCCTTATAGGTTCCTTTTTTGCTTTTTCCCATTCTTCCCTACTGATGAAGCCCAACTCATACATTTTCTTGAGGATAATTCGCTTGCGCTGATGAGTATGTTCGGGATGATTAAAGGGAGAATAATATGCAGGATTTCTGGGAATGGCAGCCAGGAAAGCTGACTCGGCTAAACTTAGATCGCTTACATTCTTTCCTAAATAAAAAGAAGCTGCTGCTCCTACTCCATAAACTCCTTGTCCGAAGTATATCTGATTAAGATACATCTTGAGAATTTCCTTTTTGCTGTACCTTCTTTCCAGCTGAACGGCGAGAATGATTTCCTTTATTTTTCTTATAAGAGTCTTTTCCTGTGTTAGAAAAAGACTCCTGGACAGTTGTTGAGTGATAGTGCTTCCTCCCTGGACGATTCTCCTTGCTTTAAGGTTAGCCCAGAGCATCCCAATGATGCGCTTAAAATCAACTGCTCCATGTTGATAAAATCTCTCATCCTCTATGGCTATGAAGGCTTCCTGCAAATGGAGGGGAATTTTAGACAGGGGAATCACCTCTCGTCTTTCTCGAAAGAACTCTGCTAAGATTGTTCCATTCTGTGAGTATATTCTGGTAATTGTACTGGGACGATATTCCTCTAATTGTTCAATATGGGGAAGGCTGTGTAGATCAGCAATGAAATAACCTGCCAAAACTCCTAATCCAGAGAAGACAAAAATGAGACACAGATAAAAAACAATCTTCGTTATCTTAGACACAAGTTTCTCCTGCTAAGTTTATCTCCTTCCTAAAAATAGAGTGAGAATAAGCGTAAGTATTAAGCTGATCACAATACAGGTACTAAGAGGAAAATAAAAGGTAAAGTTTCCCCGATGAATGTAAATGTCCCCCGGCAGTTTACCCAAAAAAGGAATTTTGTTTCCCCATAAGAAAGCCATTCCCATGAGGACTAAAATTACTCCAGCGAGGATTAATAGCTTACCCATAAAACTTAACTCAGGCATTTTCCCCTCCTTTTATTCATGATCCAGAACAATTCCTCTTTCAGGAGTGCTCGTCAGAGAACGATGGGGTAGGGGAGTTTTTCTTCTTTTAGAAGGAGATTTTTCCTTTACCTTTTCTAAGCTGTCCTCATCGTGGTCCTTCTCGTAAAAGTTCAGCAGCTCAGCATGAGTTTTGATTATAGACTTCAATTTGGTAAGAAGAAGCACCTTTTGGTGCTTTAATCTCATCGTTTCCTCTCTTAATTTACTTAATTTTTTTTCACTCTCCTCTACCACTTTTCTTGCAGTTATTTCAGCTTCCTTAACGATCAACTTAGCTCTTTCCTGAGCGTTCTTTTCTATCAGCTGAGAACTTTTTTGGATGGAGATAAGAGCCTCCTCTAACTCCCTTCTTTGGGAATCATATCCTTCCACCTTCTTTTTTAACCTTTTTATCTCCTCAGACAAGACTTTATTTTCTTCAAGCAGTTTCTTGTAGTTTTCAGCTATTTTATTTAAAAACTCCTCCACCTGATCTGGATTATAGCCCCTGAAGGATCTCTTAAACCTCCTTTGAAGAATTTCGGAAGGAGTAATTTTTGTCTTTGTTGCTTTGCTGGATGAAGTTATTATTTTTTCAACTCCTTCGCTCTCTGAGTGGCCTGAATTACCGCTTGAGCTAAACAATTTTTTATTCCTCCTTTCTGTAAGATTCTAAGTCCTTCAGCTGTGGTCCCGCCCGGTGAGATTATCATCGATTTCAACTCCTCCAAAGATTCCTTTCTTTCCTTAGCCAATTTCACCGCCCCTAAAGCCGTCTGCAAAGCTAATTTGGAAGCTATTTCATAGTTAAGTCCCGCCTTTAATCCCCCTTCAATTAATCCTTCAAGAACTGTGTAGATATAAGCTGGTCCGCTCCCGCTCAGTCCCGTGACCGCGTCCTGGAGTTCCTCGGATATTTCTATTACCTCACCCACTGCTCCTAAGATCTCTTTTGCTATCCTGAGCTCGTTAGCTTTCACATATTCGGTGGGAGAGATAGCTGATATTCCCTCTCCTATTAAAGCTGGCATATTGGGCATTACCCGGACTAAGGGAATCTTTTTGCCCAATCTCTTAATTATGTAGGAAGTAGTGATACCAGCAACGATGGAGATTATTAGCTGTGAAGAGTTGACGGTATTCTTTAACTTTTCCAGAATCGGGTCTATATCTTGAGGTTTGACGGCTATGAATATTATATCGACTTTCCTAACGATCTCCTCTACGCTGTTAGCAGTCTTGACTCCTAACTTTGAAATAGAAAGCAGTCTCTCCTCCAACTTATCACAAGCCCATATATTTTCTGGCAAGACAAGTTTTTTCCTCAGGATACCTCTGATTAGCCCTGTGCCCATCCTTCCTGTGCCGATAAAACCGATTTTACAGCTCAACATCTATACTCTCCTACTCCAAATATTTCTCTATTATACTTTAACCTAAAGAAAATATATGTCAACATTCCTCCTACCTGCTACAATGGTAGAAAAAATATTTGACTTTCTCTCATATATCTCAGGTGACACATTAAATTATAAAATGAGTTGAATAATGGAGCATTGTCTTTCCTTGTAGCATAACAAACAGTATAACTAAAACTAAAGAAATAGTTTAAATAATCTCAGAAGAGTCGGGTAACTTTTTAGCTTTAGTTTTAAAAATCATTTATAACTTTAGAATTTTATCCCTTACGATTTTACAAATATCTTCCTACGATCGAAAAATTTTACACCATCTTTTCTATTC
>QMPZ01000053.1 GCA_003648815.1 Candidatus Aerophobota bacterium
CTTGAAGTAATAGGCTCTGTTTTTCTTCTCCTTTGGAAAGTGTTCAGTATCATTGTAGCCAAAATTTAACTTCAATTTGGCAAATTGCCGAAAATATGCTATAATACAATACTTCAAAATAATGTTGCTTCTGTTGAAGCTCAACAGTAGAAGAAAAATAGCCTTAAAACAGGTGCAGCTTAGCTACTTAAATCAGATAAGATATATTCAAGAGTTTTTAAGGCATAAGAGCAGCGAAACAACTGAGACATATACAATTAATAAAGATTTGAGTAAAATATAAATTTGATAATCAAGATTTATATGTCGAATACGAGGAGGAATGTCATGGAAATAGCTCCAAGAATTAGTGTAGATGAGAAAATTCGTTTTGGCAAGCCTGTGATCAGTGGAACACGTGTTCCAGTAGACCTCATCATAGGCAAACTTGCCGGAGGAATGACCTATGAAGAGGTTATGGCTGAATACGAAATCACCCGCGAGGATATATTGGCTGCCCTTGACTATGCTGCTAAGATCTTGTCTAACGAAGAAATTAAAGTGGTAGGATGAAATGCCAAAATTTGTGATTGATGAGGATATACCTCGTTCTACGGGAAGGATTCTTAAACAGCGGGGATACGATGTTAGAGATATTCGGGACTATGGGCTTCGTGGAGCAGAGGACGAAGAGATTTACAAGTTTGCACAAAGAGAGAAAGCAGTAATCCTTACAGGTGATAGAGGTTTTGCTAATATTCTGCGTTTTCCATTAGGCAAACATTTTGGAATCGTTGTTGCACACTTTCCCAAAGAAATGTCCACTACGGAGATAAACCACCATTTTATAGAAAGCTTACAAGATTTATCGGAAGACGATTTCAAGGGAAATCTGATTATCATAGAACCAGGAAAAATACGAATTAGAAGAAAATAGAGGTGATTTAAGAACTCGGTTTTCTCGATAAAAAGATAAAAAAATTCCTGATTTTCTTTCACATCTTTCCACTGGCGGGCCGATGGTGGGTGACGATTAAGACTATCGTTTTACCCCCTCCGCTCCTCTTAAACAGCCAGATTGCCCCCAATTTCGCCCTCTAAATCCTTATCAATAGTTTTCCCCGTCTTACCTTCATTTCTTTTCAAATTAAGCCTCTATTTAAGCCAACTTTTATCTCCCCTACCCCATCTTTCTCTTATTTACTTTATCACTTTGAGGTCAGTTTGACAAACTGACCAAAATATGTTACTTGTGAAGCACTTTAAGCTCGAGAGTCGGAAGTTTCAATAATGCAAACGCCCACAGCTCGTAATCCTTTCTGGGGGTTTCTTGGACGATTTACCCTCGTTCATGTAGTTACCTACTTCGTCTTCGGGGTCGTTTTTTCCCTCTTAATGGGGTATGCAGAGCATTTTGCATCCCCTCCAATGAATTCCCTTATGCGTTCCTTCGATTCCCCTTGGGTAAGAGCTGGTGTCCTTTTTCAGTTTATCCGCGGTCCTGTTTTAGCACTACCTCTTTTTCCCTTTCGAAAAGTTATCATTGAGGGCAAATGGGGCTGGGTGAAACTGTGGAGCCTGCTCTGGGTTCTCACAGCGATAGGAGCAGTTTCACTTGGTACTATTGAGGGACTTATCTATACCAAGCTGCCTTTAAAGTTTCATCTTATAGGTCTTCCTGAAGTAACAATGCAAACGTTAGCTTTTTCCTGGCTCTTTATTACCTGGGAACGACGGGCAGAGAAAAAATCACGATGAACTGTCTAAAGAGTTTAGTGAAAGGGCGAACAATAAAGACAATCAAGCATAATCATAACTGAAGAAAGATCTGGAAAAGAACAGAGGCTAAGGGCAAGTACTGTGAGATGATGGAAGAGCAAGGAAAGTAGAGGTAGGCCCAGGATTTTATACGCAAATTTGACCCCAAGCAACATTTTTGTTACAATTATCGCTGATTATAGTCTACAATATTGAGGAAGACGAAGTGATAAGGGAGTAAAAGATATTCAATTATCAAGATGAAACATTCGCTAAAAACAGGATTTAGCTTTGGTTTAACTTCAGGGATAATCACAACGCTTGGACTAATTGTAGGCTTACATTCCGGTACCCATTCAAGACTTGTGATTATTGGTGGCATATTGACGATAGCAATAGCAGACGCATTTTCGGACGCATTGGGTATTCATATTTCTGAGGAATCTGAGAACAAACATACTACAATAGAGATATGGGAATCAACCCTCTCAACTTTTGTAGCTAAATTTCTTTTCGCAATGACATTTGTTATTCCTATTCTATTTCTTTCACTCACAACAGCAATTATTGTGAGTGTAGTTTGGGGCCTATCTTTATTGGGAATTTTTAGTTTCTACATTGCTAAGGAACAAAAAGTAAAACCCTGGAAAGTAATCATGGAACATTTGTTCATCGCGTTGGCGGTTGTAGGTATAACACACTATGTTGGTGACTGGATTGGCTCAACATTTGGTTAAGGATCTTAACAACCCGTATGGACCAGGAGAGCATTACCATCTCGCTGATTTTAAATAGCCACAAATAAAAGGTAGGTGAGATGATTGGAGTTATCAGTTAGTTTCGTGGTTGGATTAATTCTGGGAGGAATACTTGGTTCGGCGGCCAGTCTTTTGATAAGTACGGTGTTTAAATCCAATAAGAAAAGAGCCATTGAGAAGGAAAGTAAAGCAGAAAGAATTTTTAATCTGGCCCTACAACAGGAAGATCAAGAAAGAAAGCTGAAACTACTAAGAAAAATTTTAGATAAGTATCCGAAGAGTGAGTGGGCGGAAAGAAGTTTGGAAGAAGTAATGAAAATGAGAAAGGAAAAGTAGAAAATCCAGATTAGATCTTAGTTTCTTCTAACTTCCTTAGAAGATAATCCCGCAATTTTTCTCTGTTCTCCCTTGTTACATTGTATATTTTTACATCCTCTCTTTGTCTGATTTTCTCCAAAAACTCATTTTTGTATACTGGTATGGTAGCGATGACGGTATTTGAACTTTCAAGAGCCTCTAATACTGCCTGACGAAATTTATCTGAATAAAGCTCCATTTTTCCAATCTCGTCGATGACGATAATCCTTCTCTTTTTTATTCCCTCCTCTATTGAAGAAACAGCTATTTCCTCAAACTCCTTCAAGTTTACCTTGTACCTTCCCACTCGATAAGAACTCTGAGAGTTCATATGAGCTAAAACTCCTCCTCTTCCTTCCAGAGTAGTTATCCTAAAACCAACCCTTCTTCCTTCTCTTCTTATCTCCTCGGTATAAAATCCAGCTCCCTTTTCCCTTAAGCTTTTAGCTATCTTCTTTATAAGAGTGGTTTTACCCACACCGGGCCTTCCGGAAATGAGAATATTCTTAACAGGTCTCATTTGACATCTCATGGGTTTGAGTTATGTTTTAATCAAAAGAAAAAACCTTAAGGTAAATCTAAAAACAAAAACTTTGAAAACGGGGAAACTTTTCCCTAAGCAAAGATAGCGAATCTTAGTTAAAAAGTCAAATTATGCTTAGGCAAAAGAATGTAAGATTGGCTGGTTATGAAAATTGTTCGAAAGAGATCAAGGATTTATTGGATAGTATCGTAGAAAACTTCAGGCTTACCTTAAAGGACAACCTTGTAGGAGTTTATCTTCACGGTTCGCTTGCTATGGGCTGTTTTAACTTCAAATCTGGAGATATTGATTTTCTGGTTGTGGTGAAAGATAAAATGGATGTAGAAACCAAGAAGAGAATCATCAATTTCATACTTGAGCTATCAAGGTCAAAATATGTTCCACCAAAAGGACTTGAGTTCAGCGTTATTTTACAAAGATATCTAAAAGATTTCGTCTATCCCACCCCTTTTGAACTTCATTATTCGAGGATTTGGAGGAAAGATTATGAGCTGGGGAAAGTCGATTACACAAAGGAAAATGAGGACCCTGATTTAGCGGCACACATAACCGTCACCTTAAACAGAGGAATATGTCTATATGGAGAACCGATAAGGCAAATCTTTTCCCCGATACCAGAAAAGTGTTATATTGAGTCAATACTTTACGATGTAAAAGACATTAAGGATAATATATTCAAGGATCCTATCTACGGAATCCTTAATCTATGTAGGGTTCTTTATTATCTAAGAGAAAAATTCGTCTCCTCCAAGTATGAAGCTGGCATATGGGCTCTGGAAAATTTACCAGAAAAATTCAAGGACTTAATAGATAAAGCTCTCCTATCTTATAAAGAGGGAATGGAGGTAGAATGGGATAATGAAGAAGAACTTCAAAAGTTTTCCAATTATATGCTAAAAAGGATAAATGCTGAGAAAGATAAAGTTTTGAAGGATAAAAAATAATGAAAACGGGCATAGCAAATCTTCCCCTTCATTATGGTAGAGCTCCTGCGTGGCTTTTTTCGAGGATGAGAGAGTTGGCCAGACAGATCACCATTGTTATCGTGACTGAATTTGGACAGAAGGAGATGTTAAGAAGACTTTCCGATCCCTTTTGGTTTCAGGCCTTTGGATGCATTCTTGGATTTGACTGGCACTCCTCAGGGCTTACCACCACGGTCTGTGGAGCATTGAAGGAGGGGATAAAAGGATTGGAAAAAGATCTGGGACTATTTGTGGCTGGAGGCAAGGGAAGAGTCTCACGGCAAACCCCCCTGGAAATTCAGGAACTTGCCCAAAGATATCCCATCAGTGTAAATCCCCGCAACTTAATTTACAGCAGCAGGATGGCAGCTAAAGTCGACAGTGCCGCCCTTCAGGATGGCTACCAGCTTTATCATCATTGCTTTATTTTCACCAGAGAGGGTTCTTGGGCCGTTATCCAACAGGGGATGAATGAGGTCACCCGATATGCCCGTAGATATCACTGGTTGAGCGAAGACCTTAAAAGCTTTGTCTGCGAGCCCCACTCGGCCATCTGTTGTAACCAGCGAGGCAGAGCGTTAAATATGGTGGCTCAAGAAAGCGAGGAGACAAGGCTTCTTGCAACCGTACTTTCCAGGGAAAAACCCGATAAGGTAATTTCGGAGGTGAAAAGGCTTAAAGAGCTAAACCTTCCTTCTTCTCATCGTCCATTTGTTCAAGACTTGCGCATTGACTTTTTTGAAAAGAACCTGATAAAAATTTACGAGAAGCAACCGACTGACTTTGAGGAACTTCTCGCAGTAAAGGGAGTTGGCCCTAAGACAATAAGGGCTTTAGCTCTAATTTCTGAACTAATTTACGGGACAAATTTGAGTTTTCGAGATCCGGTTAAATATAGTTTCGCCCATGGCGGCAAGGATGGCTATCCTTATCCTGTGGACCGGCAGGGTTATGATAAATCCATCCAGATAATTCAGCGAGCTATCTCGGAAGCTAAAATTGGTAGAAGGGAAAAGATAGAGGCGCTGAAGAGATTGAAGAATATCTTCACCATCGACTGACCCTGCTTAATGCCTGATCGATGTCCTCAATGAGGTCCTCAGCGTCCTCAATCCCACAGGAAAGGCGAACTAAACCTTTGTTGATTCCCATCCGCCTTCTCTCCTCTTCACTAAGGTCGGCATGGGACGTATTAAAGGGCATACTTACCAGGCTTTCCACTCCACCTAAGCTGGTTGCTTGCCTTATAATCTTCAAGTTTTTCATAAACTCAAGCCCTGCTTCATCACCTCCCTTGATCTCAAAGCTGACCATCCCACTGCAGCCTTTTTTGAGGAGGTGCTTAGCAAGCTTTCTCTGTGGATAGGAATCCAGCCCCGGATATATCACCCTTTTTATTCTTGGATGTCTTTCAAGATATTCAGCTATTCTTCTTCCGTTCTCATTATGGCGCTGCATTCTTAAGGAAAAAGTCTTAAGTCCCCTTTCCAGAAGAAAAGCCTGGTGAGGATCCATGCTTCCCCCAAACCTTACCATCTTCTCCCATATTCTGTCAATCAGGAACTTCTTACCCACAACCACTCCCGCGATGATGTCGCTGTGTCCGTTAAGGTATTTGGTGGCGCTGTGGACTACCAGGTCAACTCCGTACTCTAAGGGACGGAGGTTATAGGGAGTTAAGAAGGTATTGTCAATGATGGTTATGAGGTTATGCTCTCTGGCAATCTCAACGATTTTTGGTAGGTCCAGTATCTTCAACAGGGGATTGGAGAGACTCTCGAAGAAAAATAGCTTAGTATTAGGCCTTATGGAAGATTCTATCTCCTCTAAATCAGTGGAATTTACTAAGGTGCTCTCGATGCCCAGGGAGGGAAGATCCCGATTTATGAGAACACTACTTCCTCCATAAAGGTCAAAGGTGGAGATGAGATGATCTCCTTTTTTCAAAATAGAAAGCAGGCTTGCTGCTATGGCTGCCATACCTGAGGAAAAGCTCAAGGCATCCTCTCCCCTTTCCAGGGCTTTCATCTTCTCCTCCACCGCTCTTCTGGTAGGATTTCCCTCCCGGGTATAGATATTGGCTTGCCTTGTCTTTCCCTCCAGGATCCTCTCGTATTCCTTATCCGAGAGCAGAAAAGTTGAACTCTGGAATATAGGTGTTACTACTGCTCTCACCGCCTCATCAATGTATTCTCCTGAATGCACCGAAATCGTGGACATCCCCTTATATTCCATAATCTTCCTCCTTAAAAAGTTAAAGTTCACCTGTATCTTAACTTACTTTCGAAAAAGTGCAACAGGCACCTTCAGTAAAACAGGTAATTTCACATTTGACATTTATCTATAAAACCCGTATCATATCCACAGGGTTTGGATTATTTTAGATATTTTTCAGGCCTGAGAAAAAACAAGGAGGAAACAAGATGGCAGAGACCTCGATAAATCTGAAGGAAAACGTAGTAGGAGCTTTGTGCTATGTCCTGGGCTGGATAACCGGCATAGTATTTTTAATTGTGGAGAAGAAGAACAGATTTGTCCGCTTTCACGCTATGCAGTCCTTGGTGACATTTCTTTCGCTGTCGGTGATAAGGTGGATATTTAGATGGATACCGTTTGTTGGACGGGGAATTTCAGTCTTGATATGGATACTCTCATTGATACTCTGGCTGGTGCTGATGATTAAAGCATATCAGGGAGAGATGTATAAGCTTCCCATCATAGGAGATTTCGCCGAGGGGCTTTTGAAAAATAGGGATGCAAAGGATTAAAGTTTCAGGAATAATCTAAAGGGAAAACTGATAAGTAAAATTTATGAGGAGAAGAAGAAATGCTCAAAGAAGTGACAGTAAAACTTGCCTTGTTGGTCATCTTCTTTTTAATATTGACTGCAGGTGTAGCTGTATCCAGACAGGTCTCAGAGGAAAAGGTAAAGGTAGCGATTTTTGATCTACAAGAAGTGTTTGGTAGATATCAGAAGACGAAGGATTTTCAGGCGGAGTTCGAAAGGTACTGCCAGCAAGTTTCAGCTCAACTTGAGGAAAAGAGAAAGGAGGTAGAGAAGTTAAAGGAAGAGCTTATAAGGCAGGAAATGATGCTTACCCGCTCTGAAAGGGAGAGAAAGAAAGAGGAACTAAGGAATAAGGAAGAAGAACTTGGAAAGCTAGCTCAGTCCATACAAAGAGAGATAGAGGAAAAAAGACAATCGTACACTAAGCAGATAATTGAGGACATACTCTCTATGTGTCTCCTTTTAAAGGAGGAGAAAGGATACGACCTTATTTTGGATAAAAGCTCTCTACCCGACCTGACCGAAGAGATCCTGCTAAAGCTAAATGAAAAATACAAAGGGGAAAAATAGCTTTTTTTCTCTTTATATGGTAATCCTCATAAAATCCTCTGCTATCTTAAAGTTTGAAAGATCCTGAATTTGTTTCTTTAACTCCTTCGGGTTTTTATATCTTCTGCTGATGTGCGTTAAGACAACCTCTTTAACATTTGCTTCCCTTACCATTTCTACGACATCCTTAAATGAGGCGTGCATATATTTGTCGGCATCTTCCAGGTCGAAATACGTACAATCCTGAATTAATAGATCCGCATCCCGAGCTAACTTGATCAGATTCTCGCATATTTTGGTATCTCCGGAATAGACTACCTTCTTCCCCTTTTTTATCAAGGATACATCCTCGAGTTTAATTTCCCTATCTTGAAAAATTGCCTTACCCTTTTCTTTAATTTCCCGGTAAATTACTCCCTGAGCTGGAAGACCTATCTTTCTTGCTTTTTCCTTGTCAATTCCAATTTCATCTTTTTCTATCAAACCGTAGGCTACTGCCGGCACGTTATGCTCCACAGGGATTGATACCACCTTAAAGCTATCTGTCTCCAGTAAGGTCTTTATCTCACTGCCCTCCACCGGAACATCTTCAGGTACAATCTCAAAATTTCTCGAGGGATGCCCTAACTTTATTAAATTGCCGAGTTTTTCTACTTCTGGTATATAAACGCTCAAGGGCTTTTGTCTTCCCTCAAAGTTCATGGTGTACACCAATCCGGGCAGGCCAAGGTAATGATCCGGATGCCAGTGGGTTATGAAAATTGCGCTCAGCTTCATAAGGTTCAAGCCGGCCAGGAGCATCTGCCTCTGCGCTCCTTCCCCGCAATCAAATAAACAGAAGAACCCACTTCTCCCCTCGTAGCTGAGGTGTATAGCTGGATGAGCTCTTTTCCGGGTTGGAATGCCCGCCGTTGTACCCAAGAAAGTGACCTTAATTTTACCCATATGTCCACTATATCAAATATTTTCCATTCTGACACGCATCGCGTTAATTTTATCCACAAAATTGCTCAAAATACCTCCATAAATGCCCCTATCTTGCGAGTTCAGGAGTCAGGGTATATTTTATACCTTGCTTTCTCCCACTTCTTCCTTTGTAGCAAGCTCTCCTTTGTCTTCTAATTCTTTGCTTCCTCACTCCAGCAAAATCTTCTTTCTATCTTATTTCTCCTTCTTGTATACCAAAAATTGGATTATCCTCCAAACTTTTTAGTGTTCTAATTTTCCATTTACCATTTTCTTTAATCACCCTAAAAGGGTCATCGCATTTATCCCCATCTGAGGATATCCAGTAGACATCATAATAAGTATTCTCATCAATTTCTTCTTCTTCACAGCTGAATATTTTTTTCAAGGCCAAATTTTAGCACCTCAGGATTTTGTAATATCAGTTTTGATTCAGGATCCTTTTGCATTGCTTCTTCAAATGATTTTTGCATTGTGCTAACTATAAGTGCTACAAAAAATTCTGGGTATTTCTTTGACCAACATTCTACTGCTTTTTCATTATCCTTTAATACTATCGCTTCCAAAAAAGATTTTACTGCATTCTC
>QMPZ01000054.1 GCA_003648815.1 Candidatus Aerophobota bacterium
CTATGAAATACCCTAAAAAGAGCGTTCACAAGTTCCGGGCTCCATCCCTTCTCCTCTATCTTAGCTAAACATTCTTGCATGTTACGAAGGTGTTGTTGAGCTGCCTCTAAAAATACTTCTTTTTCCTCCTCAAAGGCCTCGTCCTCTTTCTTCTTTGCTTTTTTGGGTTCGACTTGTTTGACTTTTTTCTCTACCTCCTCTATAAATTCATCTACCTCTTTGAGGGAGTCGGCACAAAGCCTCTCCATCCTCTTCCTCTCACCACTACTCAGGTCTTCAAAAAGAGCTTTCAACAGGTCCACCCCACCGAAAAGAAGGTCTATGATCTCGGAGGTAACCTTAAGCTTTCCCCGACGTAGCTCATCCAAGACATTTTCCAGTTTATGGGACAGCTTGGTTATCTGCGTTAAGCTCAGAAATGAGGAAGCTCCCTTTATGGTGTGGAAGCTACGGAATATGTCATTCAAAAGCTCTAAGTTATCCGGTTCCTTTTCCAGCTGAAGCAGTTTCGGCTCTAAGGACTCGAGGTGTTCGTTCGACTCACTTATAAACTCTCCTAAGATAGCAGGATCCTCCAAAAACTCGTTCATCTTCCCCCCCTGCAAAAAGTTTAATCTAAAAGCATTTTCACGTTCATCACCAATTTTTTAGGATCCGTTGGTTTAACCAGGTAAACGTTGGCTCCGGCAGCAAGACCCCTCTCTCTGTCCTCCTGCTCTTGCTCGGTGGTCACGATGATGATGGGAAGGTCCCTGTAGGCCTCCTGTTTTCTTAAGGTTTCAATCAGCTTCAATCCATCCATCTTCGGCATATTTATATCCGCTACCACCAGGTCGAATCTCTCCTTGTATAACTTTTCCAAAGCTTCTATCCCGTTAGAGGCGGTCTGCACCTCAAAGCCTGCCGACTCCAGGATGAAACCCTGTAGTGTCCTTATGGTTGCCGAATCGTCCACTACGAGGATTTTCCTTCTCATTATCCTTCCTCCTTATATTCTGCTGAAATGTCTTCGACCATTCCTTTAGGATACTTGAGGGGGGAAATCTTCCCCCCCAATATTGAAATGTCTTCGACCATTCCTTGCGAAATGACACCACCTCACCGGAAGACATAATCAATTCCCCCTTCACTCCTTACCCTTTACTCTTTACTCTTCACTCTTTACACTTCACTCTTCACCCTTCACTCTTCACTCCTTCATATACGCCAGTCCACTTTTGAACCTGACCAGCTTGAAGGCAGCGCTGATGCGAGACATAGATTCACTTGAGCCCAAGAAGATATATCCCCCTTTATTGAGGCTGTTGTAAAAGCAACTTACCACTTCCTTACAGGACTTTGGGTCAAAATAGATGAGGACATTTCTGCAAAATATGAAATCGACATTTTTTATCCTCTGCAGCCTTAATCCATCATTGAGGTTGAGGCGTTCAAACCTGACGTATCTTTTAACCTCATCCTTGAGCTTATATTTATCTTCGTAGGGGATAAAGTATTTCTCCCTGTACTCGAGAGGAACGTCTTTGAGCGACCTTTCTCCATAAATTGCCTCCTTGCACATCTCAAGAGAGCGACGATTTATATCCGTTCCCAGAATATCTACGTCCCAGCTATGAATGTCTTCAATCATCTCCAGGAGAATGATGGCAATGGTATAGGGTTCCTCACCGGTGGAACAACCAGCGCTCCATATCCTCAGACTCCGGTCATGCTTTTTTCTCTTCTCCTCACAGACAAGGGGAAGAATTTCCTCAGCGAACATCTTAAGCTGAGGATAATCCCTGAAAAAATATGTCTCGTTTATGGTAAGAGAATCTATGAAGTTGGAAAACTCCTTTAAATTATACCTTAAGGTACGAATATAGTCCTTCACCTCGCTGCAACCTATCTCCTCCATTCGCCTTGAGAGACGGTTGGCTACGAAGTACATCTTCTTTTCATCAAAATAAAGGCCTGTTCTCTGATTGACAAGATCCCTGATTGAGTGAAAGTCCTCTTTTGAAAGGTACATCAAACTGCTCCTGATTTTTAAGTTGCTCCTGATCTTTCTACCTTAGCCTCTTTAATGCCTCATTTGCTGCATTTCTCACTTCTTCATCGTTATCGTACGAGAGTGCTTCGAGTAGCTCCCTCACCTCCTCAGCCTTACCTGAGGGAAGATATTTGAGGCTGGGATCTATCAGGATTAAAGCCCTCATTCCCGCCTCTTTTATCTGCTCATCTTCATCGGATAAGAACTTGGTCAACGAGGAAGCTGCCTTCCTGTATTTGAGCTTTCCCAGGAGAAAGGCAGCAGCCTTCTTCGTTGAAGCAGACCTGTCCTCCAGAAGCTCAAAGAGAAAGCTTAAGTCTGATTTTTTCAGCTTCTCAATGGCTTTTTCTTCTTTTTCCACTATTCGGGCTAAGGCCTGCGCCACCTCCCCTCTTAGCGGCTTAGACTCAGAAAAGGATAATAGAAAATCGATTGCCCTTTCGTCACCTATCTGACCTAAGGCCTTGATCGCTGAGAGGAGGACCAAAGCATTCTCACTTGACGGAATACTCATCAGGGGCTCAACTGCCCTATGGTCGCCGATTCTACCCAAAGCCTCCGCACAAGAACACATAAGCCACATATTTCCCTCCAAAGCCCTTATCAAAGGCTCAATCGCTCTTTCATCTTTGATCTTTCCGAGAGCCTCTGCTGCAGCACAGGCAACGTTGATGTTGGAATCACTTAAAGTGGCTATAAGATAAGGGACGGCCTTAGGGCTGGCGATATTTCCCAGAGTATCACAGGCGAACTTGCGCACATCATGGTCTTTATCCCTTAACAGGGAAATTAAGACCTCCACTGCTTCTTCTCCGATTTCCTCCAGGATTTCTATGGAGATGTTGCGCAGGCTTGCTTCCTTGGAGCGTAGAAGGGGGACGAGTTTTTCTGCGACTTGCCTGCCACCTATCCTGGCTAAGGAGGCAGCAGCCATCTCCTGAACGGCAACACTCTCATCGGAGAGAAGATTTATCAGGTGGGAAACTGCCTCCTTCCCCCCCACCTCTCCCAGCATCTGAGCCGCCCATCGCCTTTCATCCTCACTTTTACTTTTTATTTTTCTTAGTAGCTGGCTGAACTTCTCTCTTGAAGGCCTCATTTTTGTCCTCCTTCTCCCTCAAGGAAACGACACCCTTCACACTTCACCCTTTACTCTTCACACTTCACCCTTCACTCTTCACTCTTTACCCTCCACCCCTCACTGCCCTCACAATTGCCTGTGCCATCTCTTCTGCGGAAATCACCTTATCTACACAACCCATCTCAATAGCTGCCTTGGGCATACCAAAAATTATGGAAGAAGCCTCGTCCTGAGCTATGGTCTTGCCACCGTTTCTCTTTATCTCAACCATCGCCTCAGCCCCATCCTTACCCATCCCTGTGAGGATAACGCCAACGGCGTTTTTGCCGTAAACCTTCGCCACCGATGACATCATGACGTCCACCGAAGGCCTGTGCAGAACGTTGGACGGTTCCTTGCTCAGCCGGATAATAGCTCCCTCGCCGAGAGTTCTCCTTACCACGGTCATATGATAATCACCAGGAGCAAGATAAGCCTTGCCATCTTCCACCACATCTCCTGCCTCAGCTTCCTTTACCTCTAAGGCGCTTGCACTGTTGAGTCGTTCAGCAAAAGCACGGGTAAAGTTGGGGGGCATATGCTGGACAATTAGTAAAGAAGCGGGAAGATTTGCTGGAAGATAGGGAATTATCCTCATCAAAGTCTGGGGTCCACCAGTAGAGACTCCTATGGCTACTGCTTTTTGAGAGACAAGGGCTTTTTCTCCCTGTTTTTTAAGAGAAACTCTTGCCCTTTTTAAAGCTGGCCTGACAGAAGGTTTTTTTCTCTCTATCTTGGCAAAAGCAGCCGCTTTCACCTTGGCAATTATCTCTTTTTTCTGTCTACCTATATCTAAGGATATGGTCCCTGAGAGCTTCGGGATAAAATCCACCGCTCCCAAATCCAATGCCTCGAAGGTCTCCTTAGCTCCCTCCTGGGTGAGAGAACTTATCATAACCACCGGAAGAGGATGAGTGGACATGATGTGCCTGAGACAGGTCAAACCATCCATATGAGGCATATTGACATCAAGGGTAACTACATCGGGGGCAAGTTCCTGAAGCTTTTCCAGGGCATCCTCACCGTTTCTGGCAGTACCAATTACCTCAATGCGAGGATCTGATTCCAAAATCTGCCTTATCGCCTTGCGCATAAAGGCAGAATCATCCACCACCAGAACCTTTATCCTGGGACGACCAAAACTTGTGGCGTGAAACTTATTCATCTTTTGCTCCTTCAAAGAAACCTTGTCTTTTTCTGCGATGTCTTTAGAATGACCCTTCCCGTAATAAGGTCCAGTTCCATAGTCCGGGGAATGCTGCCCAAAACCTCCTCTGCAACTAAATTTATGCCGCACCTTTTCAGACAATCCTTCACCGCTTCCACGTTCTGCCGGCCAATATCCATCTCAGAGAAGTTGCCAGGTAAACCAAACATATCTGCACCCCCGGCAATCTTGGCTATCATGAAGCTACGATGTGCTCCCATCCTCTCCATTTCCTTGAGCATCAAGGGGATGGCGGTATCGGCAAATTTGACCTCCTTGCCCTGGGGGCTGCCCATAGCTTTGTAACTTGGCAAAGTTATATGGGCAAGCCCACCAATCCTTTGCCGCACATCATAAAGAGCAACGCCGACACAGGAGCCTAAGTTATGAGTGATCAAGGCTGCAGGAGCTCTTGCTACCCTAAACTCACCGATTCCCACAATTACTGTCTTTTCGCCTGCCAAATTTTATCCTCGGACTTCTAAATTTTTTGATAAAAGCATGCTCCTGCGGGCTTGAAACCACTTTCCTGGGGAGAAAGTATCTTCTCGGTACCTCCCAGAAAGAGGATGCCATCTTTTTTTAAAGCAGCGTGGAGCTTGGCTATCAAGGCATCCTTGACCTCATCTTCCAAGTAGATGATCACATTACGACAGAGAATAAGATGGAAAAATTCCCTGGGAAAATCATCCTCAAGTAAATTCATCTTCTTGAACTTCACCCTTCTCTTTATCTCATCTTTTATCTTAAATTTATCTCCTTCCTTAGTAAAATGCCTGTTCAGTCTTTTCAGCGACACATTCCTTAAATGCATCTCCTCGTAAAGTCCATCTTCTGCCTTTCTTAAGGCAGCTTCATCTATATCTGTAGCCAGGATTCGACAGCTCACCTTCGGATATCTTTCCTCAAGAATAATCGCCAGAGAATACGGCTCCTCCCCCGTAGCGCAGGCTGCACTCCATATACGAAGGTTGGAGGTTTTTTTCAGAAGCTCGGGAATTATTCTTCCTTCCAGTTCTCGAAAGCGGTCCGGATCGCGGAAAAACTCAGAAAAATTTATGGTGATATAGTCTAAGAACCTCTCGTATTCAGAGGGATTTTTTTCCAGGAAGCGCCAGTATTTCCTCAGACTGGCATAGCCCATCTTCTCGCTCAGCTGCCTTATCCTTCGCCTCATCTGACGAGGTTTATAAGCATCAAGGTCAATGCCGGCTCTTTCCAGAACCTTCTTTCTGAAATATCGATAATCCACCTCTGAGAAAGAGCTTTCCCCCATCATTCACTTTCCTCTAATAACCTGAGATTCTTTCTGGCCATCTTAAAGTCTGGATCGATGTAAAGAGCAAGTTTAAATTCCTCTATAGCTTTTCGATATTCACCCTTGTTATAATATATGATGCCCAAGTTGTTATGTGCTTCCGCATCTTCGGGATTAAGCTCAAGAGCTTTCTGATATTGGTCAATAGCTTCATTCCACATCTTTTTTGCCTGATAGGTTAGCCCTAAATTGTAGTGAACTTCGGCCTTTTTCGGATTTAGCTTCAAAGCCTTCTTAAAGCATTCAGCTGCTCTATCATAATTCTTGTTGCGGTAACAATCGAGGCCTTCCTTAATGTATTGAGATAGAGAAGGCTCTCTTGCCGGGAAAAGATGTTCTACTATCCCAACCTCCCCTATGGTTTCTTCCCGGATAATACTGGCAAGGTCTATCTTGAGAGAGCTACTTTTTTTCATCGGAGATTACCTCCATGGCAAGTCTCTGGTAAGCTTTCGTTCCACTGCAAGAAGGATCATAAAGGAACCCAGGAAGCCCATAGCTTGGAGCTTCAGCTAACCTGGTGCTAACCGGAATTATGGTGTGGAAGAGTTTTTCCTTAAAGTTTTTTCTTAACTCACTCAAGATACTTTGACTTAGTCTGGTTCTTGGATCATACATCGTGGCCAATATCCTTACCTTACAAAGATCAGGATCAATTCTTTCCCTTACTATGTTTACCATATTTAAGAGCTGAGCTAATCCTCTTAAGGCATAAAATTGAGTCTGCACCGGGACGATGACCTTATCTGAGACGGCAAGAGCATTTAAGGTTAAAGCGCCGAGGGAAGGGCTGGTATCTATGAAGATATAATCATATTCTGAGAGTATGCTCTCCAGTTTGTCCTTTAATATCAACCCTCCTCCCCTTTGCCTGCGCAGCTGCACCTCCACCTCGGCGAGGGAGGGTTTAGCGGGTATGATGAAAAGACCGCCAACTTTTGTTGAATAAACCGCCTTCTCCACTCCTACCGCAGAATTTGATAAAAGCTCACCTATGGAAATCTCAAAAAGACGAGGCTTCATACCAACTCCTGCGGTAGCACCTGATTGAGGATCGAGGTCTATTAAAAGAACCTTTCTTCCCTGCGCGGCGACACAAGCACCTAAGTTTATGGCGGTGGTGGTCTTCCCACATCCTCCCTTGGGATTGGCAACGGCGATGACCTCTGCTTTCTCCATCACCCCCGCTTATCCTTCTCCTTTCTCATTTTTCTTCACCTGCACTTCTTTTCCGCTTTCTTCTTTTATCTCGGCTGCTTCCAGTTTTACCGGCTTGGATTTGGTCTCCTTTTTCTGAGACAAAACGGGCTCTTTTTCCTCTTTTTCTACTCTATCCTCTTCTCGAAGGGTTAAAATCTCCTTGAGGTTAAGGAGAATGAGAAGCCTCTTTCCATCGTCCAGCTTACCTATTCCCCGAAGATATTTAGCCTCAATGCCGGCTACGATAGGAGGTGGTGGTTCAATGGAATCCTTGGGCAGACGCAGGACCTCGGATACCGAGTCGACAATAATTCCTGTGGTCTTGCCCTCCACGTTGACGACTACAATTCTGGTAGCATTGGTCTTCCTGGTCGCCTCAAGGTCAAATCGCTTGCGAAGATCAATTACCGGAAGGACATCTCCTCTCAGGTTTATCACTCCCTCCACGAAGAAAGGTGCCTGAGGAACCTTGGTGATCTCGGGAAGTCGGATAATTTCCTGTACTTCCTCAATATTTACCCCGAATTCCTCATTTTCTATCTTAAAGTTAACCAGCTGTTCTTCCTCAGCCATCTTCCTCTCCTCCTTTCTACCCTTATCGATGTCAGTCCCGCCATTCTTGCTCAACTGAGAAAGCTCTTTTTTCTCCGAAGGGGTAAGCAGCTTATGCAGGTCCAGAAGAAGCAGAAGTCTTTTCCCATCATCCAGCTTTCCTATCCCCTTCAGATGAGCAGCTTCCATACCAAAGAGAATAGGAGGAGGTGGCTCAATGGAATTTCGGGACAGATGCAAGACCTCAGATACCGAGTCGACTATCATTCCGGTAGATATCTCATCTATGTTCACCACTATAATGCGCAGAGATTCTGTCTTCTCGACATCCTGCAGGCCAAACCTTTTGCGAAGGGAGATGATGGGAAGAACCTTTTCTCTTAAATTGATCACGCCTTCTACAAAAGATGGAGCTTTGGGTATTTTGGTGATCTCTGGCACCCGGATAATCTCCTGCACCTCGGAGATGCTCACGGCATACTCCTCCTCGCCCAGCCTGAAACCTATCAGTTGCACCTCATCGGAGACGGCTTTGGCCCTGTCCATCTGATCCTCCTCTCCTTGTTTAGTGGCAGAGTCAAGGTTTTCCGAGAACTCATCCATTCCCTCTATGGAGGATAAAAATCTTTGCAGATTAAGCAGGCTAATAAGCCTCCTTCCCTCCTTCAGTTTTCCTATTCCCTCAAGATATTCAGCTCCTGAGCCTATGAGTGAGGGAGCGGGTTCAATTGCATCCTCAGGTAGACGAAGCACCTCAGATACAGAGTCCACAATTATCCCGGTCCTCTTGCCTTCAACATTTACCACCAGAATTCGGTTGGAATCCTCTTGCTTGCCAGCTTCTAAGTTGAAGCGTCGGCGAGAGTCGATTACGGGAAGCACCCCTCCTCGCAGGTTAATTATCCCCTCCACAAATTCCGGTGCCTTGGGCACTCTGGTAATCTCAGGTATCTTGATAATTTCCTGAACCTCCCCTATGTCCAGCCCGAACTCCTGCCCGGCTATTTTGAAGCTCACCAGTTGACGCTCAGTATTTACAGCCATCTTGACCTCCTTTAAGCCTTCACATATTATGTCTACGGAGGCGGACTTGGGTTACTCCACCCCTTATCTTTTCTACATATTCTGAAGTTCATCCGCCAGAGCAGAGATCTCCTCTACGGCTGTGGCAAGCTCGCTCATTCCCTTAGCTTGCTGCTGAGCAGCGGAGGAAGCCTCCTGGGCAGCGGAGGAAGCCTCCTGGGCAGCGGTGGCAATCTGGTCCACTCCCTTTCTCGCCTCCTGAATAGCCTTTAGACTATCAGCAGCAGCGTTCTTTATCTCCTCCACCCTTTGCCGGACACCGGCCATCTCTTTTGCTGTCTCAGCCAAAGCCTCGGTAGTCCTTTTGGCGCGCTCCACCTCCTCACGAGCTGCCGCTGCCACCTGCTCGATATCCTGCGCCACCCGGGCAATCTGCTCCTGAATTCCTCGAACCGAATCCTTAATTTTATCAGCGTTTTCCGCTGATTCGGTGGCTAAGTTACGGATGTCTGAAGCTACCACGGCAAATCCTCTTC